>DASZJS010000027.1:0-8047 GCA_035947935.1 Gemmata sp.
TCTTGAGATCGATGAACTTGTAATCCCAGGCTGTGGTTCCCCCACCAGAAATCACTACCCCGCCTTGACCTGCTCCACCGGGCATCATCCCGCCTCCCGACATGCCCGGACCGGAGAACACTCCTCCGCCTGGTGACATCCCCGGGAGCCCACCGGGAAAGTTATTGGAGCCAGAAACACCCGGATTCCCTTGTCCTCCACCACCAGTTCCGGGTTGGGCACTACCGGAGCCGCTTGCCTTCACCCCGCCTTGCCCTCCCGAACTGGAAGAACCCCCTCCGGATCCTCCCGAGTTCTTGGTATCGTTCTGGGCATCCGCTTGCGAGAGGATCATCGATCCGCCCGTTAATCCCACTGCCCCGGCCACGAGCAGGGCCGCAGCCATCAATTTTGTCCGCATTGTTGCACCCCCCACAAGACCGCGGGCTAATCCGGCCACGGTCGAGGACACCCCGTTCGCGATCGCGGACGGGAAGGAAGAGACTTTTGCCACCAGGGCCGCAGGTACCACACCTGCAGACCCTGCCAACCCGCCAATCGCCAACACTCCTGGCACAATGCCCCGGCGAGTGAGTTGATCGATCAATCGTTGTCGGGCCTTGCACAGCCGTCCCGACAACGTGCCCAGCGGCCACCCCAACTGGGCGGCTGCATCTGGTTGCCGAACTCCTTCCAGGTCGCACAGAACGAACGCTGCCCGTTCCGAGTCGGGTAACTGCTGCACCTCTTCGTGAACCGCAGTCATCAACGCCGCCCAGGCTGCGTCCGGAACAGACTGGTCCGCTTCCACGACCGCTGCTCGTGCTTCCCGTTTCATTCGGCGGCCCAAGGTTCGTTTCGATTTTTCCGCCACGCGAACTGCGACACCATGCAGCCATGCTGGCAACGCCTGCCCAGCACGAATACTCCCGGCCCCCTGTATCAGAGCGAGGAACACCGCCTGGAACGCATCCTCGGCATCGGCGTGATGCGGAAGCAACTGACGACACACGGACCACACGAGTGGGCCATGCCGACGGACGAGTTCCTCGAACGCAGGCTCGTCCCGGGATCGGACGAACTGCGCAAGTAGATCGGCGTCAGTAATGCGAGCATCCGCAACGCGAATGACCGCATGGAGCAGCGCTAGTGTCATCACAAATAGGTTCCCGCAATCCACGAGTTCCTACAAGCCAAGAAATTGATGAGCATTTTTTCACTCGGCGAGCCCTGTCCGTTGTGATAAACTTCTGAGATAAGGTAGATAGCTCTCATATCTCTCGCCTCTCCAGATAGGTTTCATCATGCCCGAACCGCCGCGCACGGGTGATGCTGTTCTGGAATTGGTTCGCCGGAGCGAACTGGCAGACGATGATGTTTTGAAAGTCTTTCTCCAGCAATCCGGCCCGTTGCCCCCCAGCGCAGACGACACGGCGACACGGCTCGTGAGATCGGGCATCCTCACGCAATTCCAGGCCCGCTTCATACTCCAGGGCAAACACAGAGGTTTCCGCCTGGGTCCATACCGTATTCTCGATCAGATCGGCGTCGGAGGAATGGGGCAGGTGTATCTGGCGGAACACGTTCACTTACATCGCCGCGTCGCCGTCAAGGTACTGCCTCTCAAACTCGCGGGAGACAAGATCTGGGTCGAACGGTTCTATCGGGAGGCCCGAGCCGTTGCCGCTCTCGACCACCCGAACGTCGTTCGGGCCTACGATGTTTCGTGCGAGAACGGCACGCACTTCCTCGTTCTGGAGTACATCCACGGGAGGTCTTTCATCGACCTTCTGTTTGCGGCGGGGGGGCGACTCCCTGTTGCTGAGGCTTGCGGTTATGTGGTTCAAGCCGCTGTCGGACTCCAGCACGCCCACGAGAAAGGAATCTCGCACCGGGACATCAAGCCATCGAATTTGTTTGTAAACCCGGAAGGGATTGTCAAAATCCTCGACATGGGACTGGCGAAGTTCTTCCAGGATTCCCAAAACCGCTCGAACGAGACGCTCGAACCTGGCGTGGTGATGGGAACCGCAGACTATATCGCGCCCGAACAGGCCGTTGGATGTTCTGCAGCCGATCATCGAGCCGATATCTACGCTCTCGGTGCCACGCTTTATCATCTCGTCACGGGCGAACCGCCATTCCACGGCACCACTGCAGCCAAGCTCATTGCGCACCAACTCCACGACGTGCCGACGGCCCATGAGATCCGGGAGGACGTTCCCGAAGGGGTTTCTGAGGTCATCGCGAAAATGATGGCCAAGGAGCCTGCCGAGCGCTACCAGACAGCCGGAGATGTGGTTGCGGCTCTGCTTCCCTTTGCAGAGGATACGCCATTCCTAACGACAACGCCTTCCGGGAGGCTCGTGCCGATAACTGTAGCAGTTGAGGAAGATACAGCCGCACCACCCAGACCCAATCGGAAGAAGAGACTTGTTGTTGCCTCGCTGATCGCTCTGATCACTCTGATCGCGGCAATCGCTACCGGTCTGTTGTTGTGAGACGATCCGAAACCAAGATGATACGTCATCCCATCTGCCTTCTGCATCACCCCACCCAGGACGCATCGGTCGGATTATAGCTCACCAGTTCCTCACTCTTGAACCACAGGGCAATCTCCATTGCAGCGTTTTCGGCGCTATCGCTCCCGTGGACGAGGTTGTTCTGGACGCTCAGTCCATAATCGCCGCGGATCGTCCCGGGTGGAGATTTGGCTCCATCGGTCAACCCCATCAAAACGCGACACGCGGCAACCGCCTCTCGTCCTTCCCAGACCATTGCCACAGTCGGCCCGCTGGTCAGAAACGTCAGCAGGCTCTCGTAGAACGGCTTCCCTTTGTGAACGGCGTAGTGCTTCTCGGCCAAATCGCGCGAACACTTGACCAGTTTCAACGCCACGAGCCGCAGGCCCTTCCGCTCGAACCGCCCGATTACCTCCCCAACGAGCCGCCGCTGGATAGCATCCGGTTTCAACAGGATCAGAGTCTGTTGCATGGGTCGGTTCCTCGATCTGTGGTGCGATGCCCAGGCGAAGAACCGTTTCAACAGAACAAGAGTCTGTTGCATGGTTCGGTCGGCCGTGAGACGTTGGCCAATTGGGGGGAGTGCGCCTTCAGGCTACGAATGGGCCGTCCGATCGTCCACAGGACTCGCCTTCCCTTGATGGAACTCGGCGCGGTATGGAAAGGGACTGTTCTTGGCCCAGTGGATTGCCATGACCACCCTCAGTCACAAACTGATCCTGCCATCCGATACCAACCATCACGGCACACTCTACGCCGGAGCGATGCTCCGTTACATCCTGGAGGCCGGTTACGCCACGGCCTGGAAGCACGTTGGCTCAGGGGCCAACCTTGTGCTGCGCCGGGTGCTGAACATGGAGTGCCTGCGGCCGGTCCCCGTCGGCGTGGTAGTTGAGCTTCAAGGAGCAGTGATCCATCGAACAGCAGCCTATCTGGTGTGTGGACTTTTCGGAACTCCGCTGGATTGCGACCGTGGACCGTGGGCCGAGGCTTTGCTTGGGTTCGCCCAAGTGAGTGAGGATGGCAAACTGGCTCACTTCCCGGGTGACTTACCGCCCATCGAACACCCCAGCGGCGATCCCTGGGATCGCCTCGCCACCCGCTTCCGGAAGCTCATCCGAATCCGATGAGTTGATGAGCCAATAAAACGGCACTGTAAACTCGGCGCGGTTCGTAATGAGACATGGAGTTGGTATTTGGTTGAACCGCACGCACCCAGGGCTGCCGACAGTCTGCCCACGCGTGGGCTGAGCCGCAAAGTGATGAGTTAAAGGTGCGAGGAGTGTCTGTCAGCGTTATCAACTCTGTCAGTATTCAGATAAGATTGCGATGATGTTTTCTGGCACTTTACAAGGCATTTTCCCTCCCAATCACAAATTCACACACGAGTCTTTGCCACAAATCGTCATGTGTCAAAGCCCCTTCGCACATGGCTGATGGTCCTATAATAATCACTTCAATCATAAACTAACTCATGATTTGTGCTACCTATCCCTGTTGTCGCCCATCATCCGGATGACCAGGATTCATCAGGCGACACAAACCGCCGTCTTTGCGATGTCTCTTGCCCGACAACGCAAAGTATAAAAGCGCCATTCACTCTCTTCGGTGCGGATGCAGTAATCCCGGCTTCGTATACTCTCACCACATCCAAGCCGGAAGGTGCCCGCTCCCTTCCACCACATTCATTCTCTTCACACCTGGCTATTCATGACAATACCCACACTCGATACCCGGGTTGCCATTGACCGGCTCATCCGGTTCCTCGCTGTACCTGGCATTACGGGGCAGGAAGCCGCCATCGGGAAGGAGATTGTCGCCGCCTTGCGAGAGGATGGGGTTCCCAGCAGTGCAATCGCCTTCGACGATGCGAACACACGGATTCCGGAACCAACCCAGACCGGGAACCTTATCGTCCATTTACCCGGAACAGCAAAGAAAGCCGAAAAGCCCATCCTGTTCATGACCCACATGGACACTGTTCCGCTGTGTGCCGGAGCGAAGCCGAAGATTCAGGGCAAGCGCATTGTGAACGAAAACGAAGGAACGACCGCCCTTGGTGGTGACAATCGAACGGGGTGCGCAGTCCTCGTCACGCTGGCGGCCGAACTGATCGCCCAGAAGCTCCACCATCCACCAATTACCATGTTGTTCACCGTTCGCGAGGAAAGCGGACTGTTCGGAGCCAAGCACCTCAACCCGATCACTCTGGATAAGCCGAGCATGGGCTTTAACGTGGATGGCCGCAGCGCTGCGGATGTGATTATCGGAGCTATCGGCGCGGATCGATGGACGGTGGATATTCGCGGGAAGGCTTCACACGCGGGCGTCGCTCCCGAGAAGGGGATCTCCGCGACAATGGTACTCGCCCTGGCGATGTCTGAAGTCTACGAGGGGGGCTGGTTCGGGAAGGTCATCAAGGATGGCAAGACCGGGACGAGTAACATCGGGCCTGTCGGTACGCTCGACGGCCGCTGTGCGGGCGATGCAACGAACGTGGTCACGGACTTCGTTCATGTCAAAGGGGAGAGTCGCAGCCACGATGCGAAGTTCGTCCGTGAAATCAGCGCGGCGTTCAAGGCAGCGTTCGCGAATGCCGCAGGGAGAGTGAAAGATCATGAGGGCCGACCGGCCAAGGTGAAATTTACCTCTCGGCTCGACTATCTGCCCTTTAAGTTAAAGGAAGATTCGGCCGTTGCGCAAAAAGCAGCTGAGGCGGTTCGGTTGATCGGTCGGGAGCCAAATTTGCGTATCACCAATGGCGGTTTGGATGCCAACTGGATGGTCAAACATGGAATCCCGACCATCACGTTTGGTGCCGGGCAGAACGAGATTCACACGGTCAAGGAATTCGTGGATCTGGCGGAATTCGAGAGTGGTTGTCGGCTTGCACTGACTCTCGCAACGATGGGATGAGGAGAAATCAGGAAAACAGCCGATGTTCAAATTGGGCACTGATCTGAGACTCAGAATCGAAACCAATAGCCCCCGTCAAGGAAAGCAAGCTCCCTCTCCCCGCTCAGTAGTCGGGCTCATCCCGAGAGGCTCTTTATCAGCACCTGTGACCGTCGGCCGCTCTGATCGTAGCGTTCGCGGCGAACGGGCGGCAAGTCGTCGGGAGTGCCACGACTGAACCCGCCCTTGGAGACGAAATAGTCGATTGCTTGCGTCGAAAGGCAGAACAGTTTGGCCAGCCCGCGGGAACGAGCCACATTCTCGGTGTACTGCATGAGTTTCCCGCCGATTCCCTGGTTCTCGTAGCGTGGATCGACAAAGACACTCGCCAGTTCGGCCATATTCTGTTCGGGATAAACGTGCAGAGCGACACAGGCCACGGGATTGCGATCGACCTCGAAGACGAAGTAATCCCCGATGTGTTTTTCCAGCTCGCTCCGGGTTCGTCTCATCAACTCATCGGTCTGCATCCCCGGCTGGATCAGATTGAACACGGCACGCACATCCTTTTTCAGAGCCGCACGGATCGCCTGATATTCGTTGGCATATATCAGGGTGCCGATTCCCTCGTTCGAGAACACTTCCCCGAGCAATCCTTCCTGCTCGCGGCCATCGATGATGTGAACGCGCTCGACTCCTTCCTTCCCCGCTCGAACAGCGTGGCTCAGTTTGGTCTGTGTCTCCGGGATGAGGTCGGGTTTGTATTTCTTCAGGAAACCTTCGGCCTCCTGCACCGTCATCTGGCGGACGACTCCATCCGGCCCCTGAATGCCGCCTTCCGTGTTGAGGAAAATGAGTTTGACCGCCCGTAACGCCTTGGCCACTTCCACAGCCACGGCATCCGAATTCAGCCGGAACGAGTTCCCGGTGCCATCGATCCCGATGGGCGGAATCACAGGGATGATGTCGTGTTCGAGCATTGTTTGCAGCAATACGGTATCCACACGCTCGACCTTCCCAGTGAAGAGGTGATCGACGCCACCGAGGATGCCGGCCGGGTGGGCTACCACGGCGTTCGAGTAAGCGGCTCGCAGGTCATTTGCCGAAAGCCCTTCCAGGATTTCGTGCGTGACGCGATTTGCGGCAGTAATCGCGACATTAAGCGTTTCGCGATTGGTAATCCCTGCACCGGATAAGTCGGATGGCGCGATTTTGATGAGTTCGGCATATCGCTTGATCTGGTGGGATGCGCCGTGAACCAGGGCTACCCGGATGCTCAGACTGCGGAGTAGCGCGATATCGAGCAGCAGGTTCGGGAAGTTATCGTCCTCGACCACTGCGCCATCGAGAGCGATCACGAAAACCCGGTCGCGGAACCGGGGAACGTATCGCAATATCTCGCGGAAGTAAGTGAGCCGTTCGTGCATCGGGATGGGTGTCTGGTGGCCTCGCGGTGTCTTTGCCCGGGTGTGTTCCCACCTCTGGGCAAAGGGCTCGGGCGATGGCAACCCCGATCACAGGCCAATGTATCCCCTATGGAGTCGGCCCGGCCGCTGGTTGCCAGTCGTCTAGAATAGCATGAATGCGTCAGACGACGACAGTGCTCACCACACGCGGAGAATCACATGCCCGAGAAAGTCATTATCGTAGGCTCCGGACCGGCCGCCTGGACTGGTGCTATTTACGCCGCACGGGCGAACCTGGAGCCTCTGGTATTTCAGGGAAACCCGGACGATGACCAGAATCGTCAGAACGGCACCATGCCACTCGGTCAGCTTGGCCTTACCACCGAGGTCGAGAATTTCCCAAGTTGGCCAGCCGGGGATACCCGCCAGTATCTTAAAACCGCACTGAAACCGGATGACCTGGATTTCCCTTACTGGGTGGAAGCTGACAAACCGCAACCGACGCACGGAATAAATGGGCGGGAACTGGTTGCCCTGATGCGACAACAGGCGGTGAATTTTGGTACTCGGGTCGAGTCGAAGGATGTGGTGAAAGTTGATCTGAAGAAACGACCATTCACGATCAGCATGCATGATGGCAAATCGGTCGAAACCCAAACGCTGATTATCGCCACTGGAGCGAGGGCGAACTATCTCGGCCTGCCAAGCGAGGATAAATACAAAAACAAAGGTGTCTCCGCCTGTGCGGTGTGCGATGGTGCGTTGCCGCGATTCAAAAATCAACCGATCGTGGTTGTTGGTGGTGGCGATTCAGCAGTCGAGGAGGGCTCCTTTCTGGCCAAATTCGGGAGCAGTGTTCACCTACTCGTTCGACGGGATGTTCTGCGAGCCAGCAAAATCCTGCAGGAACGGGCGAAATCGAACCCGAAAATCGAAATCCACTGGCACACGGAGCTGGATGAGGTGCTGGGGGATGAGAAGAAGGGCGTGACCGCCGTCCGGGTGAAGAACAACAAAACGGGAGCAAAGGCGGAGATTGCGGCAACGGGTTTGTTCCTGGCAATCGGGCACACTCCGAACGTCGGGTTTCTCGGGGGCCAGGTCGAACTGAACGACAAAGGTTACATCAACTGGACGACGATTGGCCGCACTTACACGAGCGTTGAGGGCGTCTTCGCGGCCGGCGATGTGGCCGATGACTATTACAAGCAGGCCATCTCCGCCGCCGGAACGGGCTGCATGGCG
>DASZJS010000028.1:0-3284 GCA_035947935.1 Gemmata sp.
TTGCAGCAGTTCGCTTCATCTTTCCCCCCCAACAGTCGGTCGCCCCCAACGACAATTCCTCGCGATCCGTTCGCGTCAAACACCATTTCGACCATCGCGTGGGTGGAACTTTGGACAAACGCGGAACAATCGGCATTCTCGTCGAAAATAGAAGAGTTGACGCAAGAGGCGCCTTGAGCGTGATCGCTGTGGGTACAGATTCCATGCCATCCTTTGTGAGATTACCCAAAATGCTGCTCTGGAAGGGATTTCTGTCGTTACTGAGATGTTACAGCGGGGGAGATGCCCAATTGTTAGAATTACGCGTAGTCCATTGTGCTGCATCCCGAGTCATTCGGGAAAACCAGATAAGTTGGAGAAGTAGGCGCGTGGTTCAAGGGGGGTGGCAGTTAACGAGTCGTTAGGCACTCCGGTCGCTCACGCTCCCGGCCAGCCTAAAACAATCATCCTTAAAGGTTTAGGCGATCAGGGAGCGTGAGCGACCGGAGTACTACACACTGCGTCTCCTCATTAAACCACCCCACACTGATTTTGCCCCGAACACCACACCTGCCTCACCATTCATTGCCCATCGAATGAAAACTGACGGGTCATGAGTCCTTCCCTGTATTGGAGTTCTTGCTCATGCGACATCGCCTCTCCCTCCTGACGCTTACCTTGCTGCTCTCCGCAACCGTTCGCGCGGATGATGAAAAGCACGATCCGATCAAGACTGCTCCCAGCAGGATCACCAGTGTCACCGTCTACTCGACTACCGCGATGGTGACCCGCGAAGTCACCGCACCCGAGGGCGCGGGGTTAACGGAAGTCATCGTTTCTCCGATGCCCCCGTATACGCTGCAAAGCTCCCTCTCTGCCGAGGGGAACGACAACATCCGCGTTCTCAGCGTTCGGTTCCGCACCCGCGCCATCGCGGAAGACACCCGCGAGGAAGTTCGAAAGCTCGATACCCAGATCAAGACTCTCACCACCAAGCAGCAAACCATCGATTCGGATCTGAAGGCTACCGGCGAGAACTTGAAACTCCTCGACAAGCTCGAAGGGTTCACGGCCAAGTCACTCGAACACCTGACCGACAAGGGCCAACTCGATACCGAGAAGATCATCGCCCTGGCAAAGTTCGTCCAGGAAGACCGTACCAAGCGAACCAAGGAACAACTCCTGCTCAAGCAGCAATCCGACGACATTCAAGCCCAAATCGCGTTCACCAAGCGGTTGCTCGATGAGAAGGCGGGCGGTGTGGTGCGGACCGAGCGAGATGCCGTAATTCTCGTCGACAAGAAACAAGGCGGAGGGACCATCCGACTCAATTATCTGGTGAGCAACGCCGCGTGGCGACCGCAGTACAAATTCCGGACGGGTGGGAAGGAGAAAGACCCAATCACAGTGGAATACCAGGCTGCTGTTGAGCAAAAGACAGGAGAAGATTGGATGAACGCTCAAGTCACGCTGTCCACCGCTCAACCGCTGCTGAACGCCTCGCCACCGGATCTGAAATCGCTGGCGGTGGCGGTTGGACCTCCCGGTACTGGGGTTGCGATCCTTCCGAGCGATGCAAAAGGCTCTGGTGGCCCCATGGGGGGTAGTATGCCAGGCCCTACCGCGTTCCAGAAAGACCTGGAGAAGATGTCCAAGGATCTCCGCGGTCAAGCTGCCGGGAATTATGCCCAGAACAAGGTCGAGGACGCCGCGAAACAGACGAACGATGCCGCTGCCATCGAGCAATTCTGCGACCTGTTCATCAGTCGAGACGATCTCATCCGGGCCGATCGCCCGCTCGTCAACGATGGCCCCAGCGTCACCTATTCGCTCAAGAACAAGATCACGATACCCAGCCGCAATGACGAACAGGTGATCGAGATCACCCGTTTGGATCTGAACCCGAAGTTTTACTACAAGGCAGTCCCCGTTCTGACTCCAAACGTGTATCGGCTCGCCGATCTGGTCAACACAAGCGATGTTGTCCTGCTACCGGGCGAGGCAACCATGTATCTTGCTGGCGATTTTGTCGGTTCGACGAAACTCCCTCTCGTGGCCGTTGGGAAGCCGTTCACGGTTGGGCTCGGGGTCGATCCACAACTTCAGGTGTCCCGTATCCTGGTCGATCGGACGCGGATCACGCAAGGCGGGAACCAGGTTCTTACCTTCAAGTATCGCATCATGCTCTCCAGCTACAAGAGTACTACGGTGCCAGTGCAGGTGTGGGATCGGATGCCACACGCCGAGGCCACGATGACACTCGCGATTAACCTGGTGAATCCGAAACCGGAACTCAGCACCAACCCGCTGTACGTTCGCGATGACCAGTCCAAGGGATTACTCCGGTGGGATGTGAACATCGACCCAAAGCAGAACGGCGAGAAGACATTCACCATCGACTATGAGTTCAAGATGGAACTCGACAAGAACGTGAACCTCGGAGCCTTCCAGGCGAAATGATTGTGGCAGATTAGTAACGTGGGTCGAGCCGTCACATCGAGACCCACCAGAATCACGCAAACGAAGATGGTGGGGCTCGCAAAGCCTCGACCCACCATACAAGAGTGAACGGAGTGACAAACGAAATGGGGGTGTTCGACGTCGTATTAGCAGCGGGAGCAAAGAAATAGGTCCGGGTTCCAAGAATAAAATCCAGGTTCCGGATCGAAGACAACGCCTGGATAACTGTTCGTGGTGGGCTATGCCAAAAGCTCGCATCGTGGTGGTTGAAGACGAGCCCGCCATCCGACGTGGGGTATCCGATGCCCTCCGTCTGAGCGGTTACGAGGTCACCGAAGCTCCGGACGGAGTAGCCGGGCTTCGCGAGGCCGCTGCCGCCGGGGTCGATCTGGTATTGCTCGATATCATGCTGCCGAAGCGGGACGGACTGGAAGTTCTGTCCGAACTTCGCCGCACGAACCCGACCCGACCCGTCATCCTTCTCACCGCCCGGGGAAGTGAGGATGACCGCGTGCGCGGATTGAAGATGGGTGCAGACGATTACGTGGTCAAGCCCTTCTCGGCAAAAGAGCTGATTGCCCGCGTTGAGGCGATTCTCAGGCGGACCCTGCGGATGACTGTTGAGGTTCGTCTGGTAACCGTTGGACCGGGAACGATCGACCTGCATCGGCGGGAGATTCGGTGGATGGATGGCACCCGATCGGATCTCTCCGAAACGGAAGCAGCACTGCTAAAATATCTCGTATCGAATCGGGAGCGGGCGGTTTCTCGCGAAGAACTGCTCTCTCGTGTTTGGGGAATCGGAACAGCCGGACTCGAAACGCGAGCGGTTGATATGCACATCG
>DASZJS010000029.1:0-4309 GCA_035947935.1 Gemmata sp.
CGAGAAATGAGTTGTGCTGTCGCTCTCCTTGTCGAGGACGATCTCCGGGGCAATCAGGTCGCTTGGAGTGGCTTTTGCGAGATCGATCCCGGCAACGAGCTTCTTGGCATAGTCCTTAGTTGTGAGGTGATTTGGGATGACAACGAAGTCGGGGTCGCCGAGGTAGCGGGCACGGTCGGCATATCCTCGCTTCATCGCTTCAATCATCAGGTGGCTTGTCTCGGGATTCCATTGACCCAACTTCTTGAGGTCGTAATTCTCCAGAATGTTCAACAACTCCGTGAGACAAACGCCTCCGGAACTGGGTGGCGGAGGGCCGTAGACGGTGAATCCTCGATAAGTCGTTGAAATTGGCTTCCGTTCCTTGGCCCGGTACGCAGTGAGATCGGTTTTTGCAATCAATCCCCCCGCCGCCTTCATTTCCTTGTCGAGTAGTTCTGCGGACTCGCCAGTGTAAAACGCATCGCCTCCTTTTTCGGCAATCGAGCGAAGTGTGCGGCCAAGGTCTTTGAGGACGAGCATATCCCCGGCCTGCCACTTGGTACCATCGGGCTTTCCATACACACGCTTGAACTCGGCGTTCGTGGTTTTCGGATTGGTCAGAACGCGGTTAAGCCCAGTTGCCAACACAGCGTTCACGGTGAATCCGTCCTCAGCCAGTTTGACGGCCGGCAACACCACATCTTTCCAAGTAAGTTTGCCAAACTTCTCGTGCGCGAGAGCGAGTCCACGCACGGTACCTGGCACACCGGCTGCTTTGTGATCCAGCCCGCTGACCTTTCCATCAGCAAACAGATCGACCTTCGCGGTGGCCGGGGCCATCTCACGATATTCGATACACGTCGGTTCCTTCCCGGGGATCGCAACCATCATGAACCCGCCACCACCGATATTCCCGGCTTCGGGCCAGGTAACCGCCATCGCGAACCCAACCGCGACGGCAGCATCAACTGCGTTGCCTCCCTTCTTCAATATCGCGGCACCAATCTCCGCGGCTGGCGGCGATACGCAGACAACTATTCCGCCCTTCGATTCAACCCGCTCCGAAGCGGGTTGGGCCGATAGTGGTGAGGCAGTGAAGACTGAAAGGAGGAGGAAGAAGGCGGTGCGCATGGATGACCCAAGTTTGTTGTCAAATGTGAATTCACGCTGGCTGGAGTGCGGCCGAGTTGGTGACTCCCAGATTATGATAGATCTGTCGGGTTGCATCGGATCGATTCAGGGTATAGAAGTGGATGCCCCGGACGCCGTTATGCAGCAAATCCGCGCACTGTTCCGTCGCCCAACTGATTCCAACGCGGCCAACCGCAGCATCATCTGAGCAGCGGCGAAGAGCGCGCAGCAACTTCGCGGGGAACCTGGCTCCCAGAGCGAGTTGCGCCATCCGGACCATTCCTGAGTTCGTGGTGATCGGCATGATACCGGCCACGATCGGCACCTTGATTCCCGCCAGTTCGCACCGTTCGCGGAAGTCGTAAAAATCGCGGTTCTCGAAGAAGAGTTGCGTGCAGATGTAATCCGATCCTGCATCCACTTTGGCTTTCAGGTACTCCATCTCTTTCAGCCGGTTCGGGCATCCCGGGTGACCCTCGGGGAACCCAGCGACACCAACACCAAATCCGCGCGAATCTGGAGCATTCGTCCGAGATCGGACGAACTTCACCAGTTCTTCGGCATAGCGAAAGGCATCCTGGGTTCTGTCGTAGTCTTGGCGATCCCGTGGCGGATCGCCACTCAGAGCCAAAATGTTTTTGATGCCACTCTCTGCGTATCGGTCGAGAATCGCCGTCATCTCAGTGAGGTTGTGACACACGCATGTCAGGTGCGAGACTGCGGTCAAGTTCGTCTGTTGCTGGATGCGGACAATCAGGTCGTGCGTTCGGTCGCGGGTTGACCCACCCGCTCCGTAAGTGACCGATACAAACGATGGCTGGAGTTCCTGCAACGATGCGATGTTGCGGAACAGCTCTTCGCTTGCGACATCGGTTGGTGGTGGAAAAAACTCGAAACTGAAGGTTGTCCGGTGTTGAGCAAAAATGTCCTGAATGTGCATAGCTTTTCTCGCAACACGAAAGAACTCCGGTCGCTGACGCTCCCGGCTCGCCAAAACAAATCCTGAGTACGCATACTACGTCTGTTTAAGGCGAGCCGGGAGCGTCAGCGACCGGAGTTTTACCCGTAACAAGTCTGCTCTGTTATACCACGCCTGCTGTTCATCACGCGATATCATCGCTTAAGTTCTGGAAACAGAACTGGTATCCGCGGCCATCCGGAACTTGGCGTTGGTGTGAGCTTCACGCCAACCGCTGGTTCGGACGTGCCGCTCGCCTTCACCAGTCGCGGTTCGCGCGCAAACAGGTCAAACGGGTATGTCTGCGACCCAACCGCTTCCCATACCAGTTTCAAATCCTGAGTTCCTGACCGAACAGGAAGCTCCGCCCGGAGCATGTCGCCGGGGGTATAAATCAGCTTCCCATCACCCTCAGCTGTGAGTTTAAAAGTGGTTGTCGAGCCCTCGCGAACTCCATCGCCACCCTGCTTGAACCGTTTCGTTATGGTCGAGCTGCCCTTACGAGCGGCGGCGATTAAAAGCGAACCTGTGGGGTGTACCTTTTCCAAACTCAGATCGACGGGAATCACGAGATCAAATCCGTGGAGGTTCACTTCAAACTGTGGGGTCCGGAGAAATGCTGCCAACTCCAGGATCGGGTTTGGTGCCGAAGGATCGCGGAGCCGAACGTAGAGATGCAGCAATCGGCCCCACTCTGGGAAAGGTGTTGTGGAATCGGTCAAGACACTGGCGAACATCCGCCAGCTTTCCGGCGTATCCTTTTGAATCACATCACGACCGAGTCGGGCGAGAATGAGAGCCTGAACATGCCGGACTCCAGTTCGGAAGCACTGATCCAGTCTCGCGGCAAGAATTGATCGCCCTGGGTCCGGAAATTCGTGGAGGTTCCATTCGTCGAAATCGTCAGAGGAAGAGTTGAAGTTGCGGAGCAGAGCCGTCCATCGCACTGAAGGGAGAGAAACGGAGTTGATCCCCGGACCCGGTTCAGGCAACACCAGAACGGGTTCCGGACGATCAGACCCCGCAGTGAGACCCAGGGCATCAGCGAAATCGCGGAGGTGGGTCAGCCTGTCATGCGTTGTTTCCCAATCCTTCCGCGCTTCATAGACTCGATCAAATTCGTATGGAACCCGGTTGAGAACCACCTCGCCCCGTGGCGATGCGACAACGGGTGACCCCGGAAGCGGATCGCTCAATGTGGCAGGTGGGCGAGTGGCTGTAGCAAAGAGTCCGTTCACATCCGCTCGCCAGTTGCCACCAAACGCCGAGGTCAGAGTTAAAGCAATTCCTCGCCGCACATAATCCCGGTAACGATCGAGGAACGCTACCTCGGCTTCGCGGATCGCACGAACATCGGCCAACCATTTTTCGCGAAGCAATCCTGCCGGAGTTTCTTCCCAGGTGTACCCAGTGGGCAAAGCAAGTTCAGCGTGAAGTGATTGTTCCACCTTCGCGAGGTCTTCCAGCGTTCGGGTATCGCCTGGTGCTATCGCCGCGGCAAGCTTGCTGCGATATTGCTCGTAGTCATCGATCTCTTTCAATCGACTGTCGATGAACTCCTTGAGATCATCGCGCAGTGCAAAAAAGCCAGGATCTTCGTGAAAGTCCGAGAGAGTCTGTTTGTTTCGCGCAAGGTTTGGGTCGACCAGACGAACTGCAGCGGGCGATTCCTGTCTCTGATACGCAGCCACACGATCTGTTAGGTGAGTGTCAGCCTGCGGTGGCTGGAAGAGAGCCACGCCAATCGAAGCAAGGAGCAACGACCCGACGAACGTCAATGCAGTACGGAGCGTCCATTTCAGGCGACGGTTCGATCCACTCACACGAGCCCGGTGAGACCTCGCCGCGGCAAAGCAGTCGCGGAACAATTCCGCAACGCGGAACGGAGTGCTGGGCTGGCCTGGGGCATCTAGTAGACGCGGGAGCCGCACGGCAATCGTGTCAACCATTAACTCGATGCTTCCAAATGGGAGGAATGGCGACGGAGCATCATCCTCATGTGCCGCATCTTTAAGAAAAGTATGGAATTTAGCCCAGGTTCTCTCCGCACGTTCATGGACTCGTGCTTCCCATTTCTCGCGCGTGTCCCCTGGTTCTGTCAACTTGTCGCAGTGCGTCAACACCAGGAACACGGGAAACCCGCCGACCTCACGTGCGTTCTCCTTTCCCTGACCAACCACAGCCAGGAACGCTTCAAATTCCTTGAATGCCGCAGAGAGTTCGCTATCATCCGCTGAC
>DASZJS010000030.1:0-6556 GCA_035947935.1 Gemmata sp.
GTCCGATTGATCCACGGCGAGCGTGAACAAGCCGAAGCACTCGCTAGCACCCTGCGTGATCTGGGATTCGAGGATGTCGTGGTGCCAGCCCCGGGCGACCGCGTTGTGATAGGCTGAGGGAAACACATGAATACGACCCTGACAACTACAGAACCGGACGTGATCTACCCGGACTCGGATGGGATGCCGATGGCCGACAACACGTTGCAATACGAATGGATCGTGACCATCAAGGGTAACCTGGACGACATCTTTGCACGCAATCCCGATGTATTTGTGGCCGGGGATAACCTGATCTACCCCGTCCACGGGAACAACAAGATCCGAATGGCCCCAGATGTTTACGTGGCCTTTGGTCGGCAGAAGGGTTATCGCGGCAGCTATCGTGTGTGGGAGGAAGGCGGCATTTTCCCACAGGTCGTGTTCGAGGTTCTTTCTCCCGGTAATCGCGTGGGAGAGATGCAAAGGAAACGTGCCTTCTATCGCACTCACGGTTCTGAAGAGTATTACGTGATTGACCCCGATGATAACGTCGTGGAAGGATGGATTCGAGAAAGCAATTCGTTCCGTGAAGTTGATGATATGAATGGGTTCATCAGCCCCCGATTGCGTATTAAATTTGACACTTCGGGATCGCAGTTGGTGATTTACCGACCGGACGGGCAGCGATTCCTGACGTTCCAGGAAGTGATGGACCGCGCTGCATCGGCTGAAAAGGAAGCTGAGCAATTTCGCGTTGTTGCCGAGCAAGCTCATGTGGCTGCTGTGGCGTCTCAACAGGAAACAGAGCGACTCCGGGCCTTGCTCCGGGCTGCCGGTATCGATCCCGACAAATCGTCTGCATGACCAACCTTCACTTCCAGGCTCTTTGCCACCACTCACGCCAATACTTCATCGATAACGTGCCCGTGAACATCAGTCAGGCGGCGTTCGATCCCGTTGTGGTAATACGAGAGTCGTTCGTGATCGAGCCCAAGGATGTGCAGGATCGTGGCGTGAAGGTCGTAGATGGTTGTCGCAGGTGAGATGGCCTGATAGCCAAACTCATCGGTGGCACCATAACTAAAGGCCCGTTTGACCCCGGCTCCAGCCAGCCAGACAGTGAATCCCTTGGGGTTGTGGTCGCGGCCACTGGCACCCTTTTGAAAGGTCGGCATCCGCCCGAACTCCGTCACCCAAACCACCAGCGTATCGCGTAGTAAACCGGTTTGCTTGAGGTCGGTCAGGAGCGCTGCGCACGGTTGATCCAGGACAGGAGCATGGACATCGTACTGTGTTTTGATGGTCTTGTGCCCATCCCAATTGCCAACGCCTTCGCCCATCGCATACGATCCATTGAACAGTTGCACGAATCGCACATCCCGCTCCAACAATCGACGGGCGAGCAAGCAATTCCGGGCAAAACCGGCCTTCACCTTGTTCGGGTCTCCCGTGCCGTATGCCTCATGGGACGCCTTCGGTTCCCGGCTCAAATCCGCCACCTCGGCAGCCTGGAGCTGCATCTTCGCCGCGAGTTCGTAGCCGGCAATCCGGGCGGCCAGTTCGGTATCGCCTGGTCGGGCCTTGAGGTGTTCCTCGTTCAGGAGATGGAGGAAGTCGCGGGTGTCAGTATCGGCTTTGTCCGATACCCCCATGGGACGTTTCAAGTTCGGTATCGGCTTGTCGGCTGTGAAGGCGGTGCCCTGAAACACAGCCGGCAGGAATGCGCTGCCCCAGTTGTTCGGGCCGACTTGTGGAACGCCGCGGGGGTCTGGAATAGCAACGAACGCCGGCAGATCCTTGCAGGCACTGCCAAGGGCATAGCTCACCCAGGCCCCAACGCTCGGGAAGCCATCGAGCGTGAACCCCGTACTCATCTGATTCTCGGCCGGACCATGTGTGTTGCTTTTGGCAGTCATCGAGTGAATGAAACACATCTCATCCGCGAGTTGAGCGAGCTTCGGGAATAGATCGGAAACCATCTTGCCGCTTTCGCCACGCGGCTTGAATGGCCAGATCGGTTTTACAAGGTTACCCTGCTCACCCTGGAACGTGACGAGCTTTTCAGAACCCGGCAGCGGCTTACCATCTCGCTTCACCAGTTCCGGTTTGTAGTCGAAGGTATCGACGTGGCTCACGGCTCCCGAGCAGAAGATTGTGAGGACTCGCTTGGCTTTTGGCGCAAAGTGTGGTTTTCGTGGAGCGAGCGGGGCATCGGGCTTGATATCCGGGCGGAGAGGCAGCTTGGGATCGGCGGCAAGCAACCCGTTCTCGGCCAGCATGGCAGCAAGGGCGATTCCACCAAGACCCGTCGCGGCGTGATCAAGGAACGAGCGGCGATCCAACAGAAACGACTTCGGAACGCGCGATGCAGAATGGGCAGTCATCTTCGACTCCGAACAACGGCTTTCACTCTGGTTTCCATCACCCTCACCACTTTACTGGTCCCGAGACCGAGGCTCCAGTCTCATTTCACGGCAGGAATCGATGTCTCCAGCGCATGAAAGTGTCCTCGACCCCCTCGGCTCCGCTGTGAGATTGCAATTCTTCAGTCATGAAAGCTGAAACCCAATCCCGTACCCGGGGTTGACCCGTTTTTCGTCGTACCGCTATAGTCCTCACCGCAGATGCACCCGACCAAGGATGGTTGGCGATGATTTTTGAGTCACTGAGCGATGGATTTGGCTCACTCTTCACATGGGTGGTCGAACGGAACGCAACACTTGCGGTCTATACGAACTGGTACTTCAGCCAGATTCACGGAATCCTGCCCGAACCCTTCTTCAACACACAGGCATTCCTGACGTTCTTTGCGGCGGTCTTCACCATTTACTGGGCGATCCCGCGATGCTGGCAAATGACACGCATTTGGCTGTTGGTGGTTGCCAGCTTTCACTTCTACGCTGCTTGGAGTAAGGATCTTGCATTTCTGGTTACGACAACCACACTTGCTGACTACCTGTTCGGTCGAATGATGGCAACCTCGAAACGTCCGTGGTTTCGGTTCGGAGTGATGCTTGCCAGCATCACAATGAATCTGGGCGTCTTGAGCTATTTCAAATATCGCGGCTTTTTCCTGAACGAATTGTACGATTCGCTCGTTCAACTCGGGTACAATCCGGGGTATGGCAAACTCGATATCGCCAGGATCGTCATCCCATTCGGAATCAGTTTTTACACATTCGAGGCAATCAGTTACGCGGTGGATGTGTATCGAGGGAAGATCGCAGCGGAGAAGAGCCTGCCACGATTCTTGCTGTTCATTCTGTTCTTCCCTCACCTCGTTTCCGGGCCGATTGTCCGTGCGGGGGATTTTCTAAGGCAAACGCATCGGGCCAAGCGATGGAACTGGGTTCGGGTGCAAGTTGGCCTGCAACTGTTCCTCATGGGTGCGTTCAAGAAGATGGCCATTGCAGACAGAATGGCCATCTTCTGCGACCCAATCTTCAAGGATCCCTCAGAGTACAGCACGGGAGCGTGCTGGATTGCTGTCCTGGCCTACGCTTTGCGGATCTACTGCGATTTCTCGGGCTATTCCGATATGGCGGTTGGGCTTGCCCACCTCTTTGGCTACAAGCTCACCACCAACTTCAACATGCCTTACATCGCGGCAAACGTATCCGAGTTCTGGCGGCGATGGCATATCTCCCTCTCCACTTGGCTTCGAGACTACGTGTTCATCCCGCTTGGTGGGAGCCGTGGAAGCCGGTGGCTGAATTGCCGAAACTTGATGATTACCATGACTGTTGGCGGTCTCTGGCACGGAGCCGCGTGGGGGTACATTCTCTGGGGCTTTGCCCACGGGTTGATGCTGGTGGTCAACAAGCAGTTCAAGGATTTCTGTAGTGAGAGGCCACGGCTCGATGCCGCGCTTCAAACGGAATTCGGTACGGTGTTCCGGGTGCTGCTCACGTTCTTCTGCGTGAGCATGTGTTGGGTGCTATTTCAGCCAGAATTCGCGAAGTCACTGGCATTGTATCAGCAACTGTTTCACTTCCATGTCGGCCAACCGCTTCCACTGAGTAGCCGGAGCTTGTGGTACACCGTCGAGTTTGTCGTCGCCTGCCATCTGCTTGTGCGATTCGGAGTATGGCAGTGGATTCACGCCCGATTCCCGGCGCCAATCCTCGGTATTGGATATGCGATGTGTTTGTGTGTTGCGATGCTGCTGGCCCCGGATTCCGGGACCACCTTCATCTACTTCCAGTTCTGATGACCGCGAAGGAATTGGCGGAGCTCCTTGGCCGTCACCCGCTGTTGGTCGATGTGGTTGAGGAGCGGGCGCGGGAAGCGGAGGGCGAAGGATGAGGGGAGTTTTCCCCGATACGTAGGACTTTTCATCGCGCTTCCATACGCAGACAGTAGTCCGTGTCATGCTTTGTCAGGCTTTGTCATGTTTTTAGCCCAATTTCGGACTTGAGATAGGCGGAATTATCACTTCGATCATAGATATAATTATGATTTGCGTTGTCCGCCCACGAGTGGGCCAAGCCGGTGCGAGAACTCAACCCTTATCTCCCGCCAGTGCTCGAGGCGTTGATCCATCAGCTCCTGGCGAAGAACGAAGAACCCGAACAACCGGCCACAAACCGCCAAGGAGGTGGCTGAGCGTATCCGGGCAATTACGGAAGCACTAGCGAGAACAAGAACAGCAATGCGGATGTGGATTGCGAAGCCGCGGAGGTTCAGCGTGAAGTTCATTGAGGAATTAGCAAAGTGCTACCGCAGTGTAAGATTCGACCACGATGGCGGCACCATCGAGCCGAAGAAATAGTGCCAACAATTGCTCACTTCTCCTCAATCTTCTTGGTTATCGACAGACTGCGGATGACGCGCTCGACCTCCGGCTTCAAGGTACGAGTATCTGCGGCCGGGATTGTCGCGGCAAGGGTCACTCCACCATCGGTTTGCTTCAGCACCGCGCACTCCATGTGGACCTTGTCTGCGCCGAAGGCTGCATCGAAGCCGAACCGATCGAGTGACGGTTCCGAACGCACACGAATTGGCTTGTCAATGCTGCTGATCTGGGCTTTCTTCTGCTTCTGAAGAAACTCGCTGACTTCTTTCAGATAATCATCGGCGGTCGGAGTCCGAGCCGGAGGCTCGACAGTGATGAATACGCCGGCTCCGCGCGCGTGGTCGAGCGTAACCTGCCGACCCTGGACCACACCAATACGCCAGCCTCTCGGGTAAAGAAATCGAATGCCTAGCTGAGAGTTGTCGTACAGAAGGAGGCAGTTTTCGATCGTTGGCTTGAGGTCGAGCCCCTTCAACGAAGCATCCGAAAGGTCTGGTGGTAATTTGGTCAGTAGCGAACGACTCATCGTGAACTGGCCTTCGATGCGCCCGACCGTCTGCCCTTTTCCATCGAGCAGTTCGTGTGTGCCTCGCAGAGACAGATAAGTGAGAAGGCCCGCATCCAGGTCGAAGAAGGCATGACCTTCCAGTTTCTGTTGGTTTGGCCCATCTTCGTTGACCCCACGAATTGTCCCAGAAATGGTCAGGCGGGCAACATGGCTCTTATCGATCTCCGTAACTCCGGTGAATTCCACTACGATCTCTCCCGAATCGATCTTCTCCATGTCCGTGAGTTCTGCCACCGAAGCGGCAGACGCTTTCCAAGTTTGTCCCTTGCGAACGGATCCCGTTGGGAGCAAGCCAGGAATCGCGACTGGGTTGAAGACATCTGTGCGTACGACATCGATTTCTCCCCAGGTCAGGGGGCCGTCCGGCGAAAAGGGCGCTCGCCGGTTTTCGGACTTCATCACCACCATGCGGCGAACCGATGGGCGAATTCCTGCGTCCTGTTGTGAGTTACCGAGCGTGCGGAGGAACTCGACTTCTCGATACCCGCGAACAGTTTTGAGCGTTGCGCCATCGTCCGATGGCAACACACGCTCCTCGTACATAATGTGGCTTTTCCCGGACACCGATACCAATTGAGGGGCTTTTCCCTTCTCAATCGGCAGTGTCAATTTGCCATCCAACCGGACAACCACGTCCACCTTCGAGGAGTGGCCGGACTTGAACTCCTCGCTCATTTTGACTGCATCTTGGGCATCAGCCGGGCTAGCAAGCACCCACAAGAGCAGCAAGGGAAGCCCGTTCCGGCTGAAAGCAGATAATGCGTGCATAAGAGGCAGTTGGAAAAGAGGAAGGCGATGGGAACCAAACAAACCAGGGAACACCACTTCCCGATAACTCCCTGAGCAAACCCTGTTCTCGGTGGTAAACAACGAGAAAACACGGGACAGCGGGGTTTTGTCCGCCACATCAATGTTGTTCGGAATGGTAAGTTTTTGTGCTGCCGAACAGAACATGCACCGTAAGGAGGGGAAATGAATGATACCGTTAGTTCAAATCTCACACCATTGTAGCGGGGAGTCCGTTCAACCCGGGCGCAAACTTGAGCGGAAATTGAGTTCTTGTCATGAGAACAACAAACTGTGTGGAATAGTTAGTTTGCGATGAGTTTTTGGATTGCAAACTGTCGTTGCGATGTGGATTCAGGGGTTTGCAACAATGCACAGTGCAACGGTAAAAAAAGCCACGATAGAATATTTGTCATAACATTGCG
>DASZJS010000031.1:0-4758 GCA_035947935.1 Gemmata sp.
GCCGCTTTTCCTCATCGATCTTGTCCACGCCTCGCACGACGAATTCGCCATGAGTGATGGCATTCTTCTCCTTTCCGCTTTTCGCATCGATCAGATAGAGGTGTCGCCATCCGCTCTTCTCCGACACATAAATTATTTCATCTGTTTTCAGGAGCCACGAGATATTTGGGGTATTCACAGCCTCGGCGTGGGCCGTCCAGATGAATGTGTCAGTCTTCTCGTCGATGATGTTGCGAGCTTCGCCGGTTCGAGCATCCACCTCGATAAGCCGGAATCGCTGGTGCCCGCGTTCGGTCTTCGGAAAACTGAAAGTGTGACCGTCCTTGCTCCAACGCAGTCGAGGTGCCTCCCACGGCACCGCAAACTCGATCTTCCGCGACTCAACAGGGAGATCTTCGCAGGTTTCCACATCGAACACATGCAGTTCGTAGCTTGTGAATTTGTCTCCCGGCAGTTCGTATGGGCGGGAACTGAGTACAGCACGACCACCCGTGGATGGAGATGACTCGATCAGGTGAACTTCCTTCTGGTCGCCCAGTTCCACGCGAAACGCAACAAGGGACTTCGAGTCAGGTGCCCAGGTAAGCCGCGCGTAAGTAAGTCCGTCCTTGCCATCCTTGGTCAGTTGTGTGTCGTTGCCGTCTGCATTTCGGAGGAACACATTGAAGTCTTTGATGACGGCGGCCCATTTCCTGTCCGGAGAGCGGATGCGGTCCGAATCGCGTTTGGGTTGTGCTTGGAGGAAAGCAATCGGTTGCTGGAACAGCGTATCATCCACCCACGGAGAATCGAGCACGCCAATCTCATCCACTGCGGCAGGTGCGGGTTCCGCTGGTGGCACAGATTTATTGTTGCCTGCCGTGCCCAGTTCAGAGCAGGTGTAAGTATCGAGATCGCACTTCCACTTCTTCCCCCCTGCCTCGATCTGGACTGATTTCATATCGACGGTGAACTCAAACTCGTTGAAGGGCAAGCGATCTTCGCGATATTCCCCAGAGGCTGCTTTTGAGAGAGAAGCCGCGAGTTTGGCGTGGTCGAAGGCCAAGGCCCGAGTTCCCTTCTCGGCATCGACCAGGACGAACTCTTTTGCTCCGCCCTTCAGGTCGTTCCGATACCAGAATTTGGTGTCATCCGCGAACCAGTGCGGCGTGACTTTATCGCGGTAAACGCCACCGGTTCGTTTGCGTGTGTCTTTCTGAAGTGGCGAAAGAGATTCATCCTCCGCGACGATAACCTTTCCTTCTCCAGCCGGTGAGTCGGCCGAGAGGCGGAACACACCCGGACCGGCACCAAGCCAGAACAAGGCGAATGCGAAAATCGCTGTTTTCAATCCCCGCACAGCTTTCGCAAATGACCAATTTGGCATGGTGATCTTCCATTGATGATGTGTAATTGAGGACGGCAGGGTCGATCGCTGTCGAACGCAATGGAATGCGCTCGTCAGAACACCCTCATTGTTCCACTCTGCTCTGTTGTACGGTCAAAACGACTCGGAGTGTGACAAAAAGTGTATGACTGTGACCGGCCATGAACCCAATCTTGACATACTCGTAGCGGGACTCTGACGAGTTCCGCTACGACACATCGTGACTTGCCACTTGCCCCTCCTGAGTTTCAAAAGGGGCATTCAGGTGTGCGGTGCGAAAGCAGGGATCAGGACTTCGCCGATGGGTCGGGTTGCATGAGTCCGAAGACATTTCCCTCTGTGTCCTTCAGATATGCCAGCCAGCCGACACCGGGCACTGGCATCTTCGGCAGCGCCACCGTCCCGCCTAGTTCCAATGCGCGGGCAAAGTCGCGATCGAGCTGCTCCACTTGTATTGTGCAGACGTAGGCGATCACGCCATCATTACCGCTGACCGGGTGGTTGCGTTTGATAAGGCCGCCGTTGATGCCTGGTGTACCATCGGGGCCAGTGATAACCATCCAGTACGTCATCGGCCCGTCCCATTTGGTAAATGACCAGTCGAATAGAGCGCTATAGAACTTGATCGCGCGCTCGGGATCATCGGCGTGGATTTCAAAGTGAACAACGCGGGGCATGATTCTCTCCTTCGCGCGGGATATGAGGTCGAAATCTGTACACGCTCTATCGGGGTTTTCGACAACAATTCTTGAAGAGGGATTTCACTCTGCAGAGCATTTTCTTGAGAGTGGATGTCGGGAATAAACTTACCACACTGCAAGGAGCAAGGATATCCCTTGAATCAACAAACAAGCTTGGAGTCCTGGCAGGAGTCACCTGTCTGTCCTGTGCAGGCGCGGGAGTTGCATCCTCACCATTACCGGGCGTTCCATCGCGATGGTTCGCCCCGACCTTCCTACGGCCGGCCTATCGCCGCGGCGATCAACCGGATCGTTCCATTGTGATGGAGGTGAGTCATGTGGCACCACAGTAGCAAGTTGGATCGTGCAAACGTAGTCGCTGCGTTCAATAGTCAGGACGACAGTGACGAGGCCGTGTTAGGGTTGCGGATGGCCGGATTTCGGGATTATCGGATTGGCTATTACTGCGCTGCCGGGAAAGGGCAGATGATGGACCGCTTGGCCCACTACCACCGATTTGCCGCATCGGTCATCGGGACCATTATTGGAGTGGGGGCCGGACTGCTCCTCGCCCGCTGGAGTTATCCGGCAATGCATAATCTCGACCCGGTGGGCCTTATGCAAGCGAGTACAGTCTGCGGGGCGCTCTTCCTGGGGACGGCCGGCGGATTGATGGGGATGTGGAGCGCCCGAACAGGGCCGACCGCCCCGATTCCGCAGGAGGTGCCCGAGTCGTTCATGCTGGCAGTGGACGCTGGGAATGAGCGGAACGAAGCTTGGACCATCATCCACCAGCACGGCGGGCACGAAGTTCGGACGGAGAAATCCGCGTTGCCAGCCCTCGCCGATTAGCGAAGGGACTCAGGAATCGTTGAGAGATGAGGATGAAAAAAGAGAAGACAGTTCGAGACTTTCCCTCATCCCTTTCTGAGTCGGCAGTCGTTTGCGCATTTCAGAGAAATCGACTGCCACCCCATTGGTGGCTGCGTGAAATCGGTTCTTGCGGATGATGCGGAAAGAGGCCAGCGGTGTTGTGTCGCCTCTCAGTGACACAACACCGCTCGCACTAAACAACCCTGGAGCTTTCGTTACCACAAATTAAATTGCTTTGCAGCAGCGACCGCTGAATCGCTCGCAGTGCTTATTTGACGATGATCGTGGCCTTGAGATTCTTCTGGAATCGGCTGGAATACTCGAACGTACCGGGTTGCTTAAAGATAGCGTTCAGCTCCTTACCGGGAAGGATGTCGCCGGAATCCCAGTCCCCACTGACCGAGGTTATGGTCTGCGGTTGTCGAGTTTCGTTCACCCACCGAACGGTTGTGCCAGGCGCAATAGTCAACATCGTAGGTTCCACTGCGCCATCCACCAATCTTATCTTCACGACCTCACCCGCTGGCATGGGAGTGGGCACGGATCCTCCAGTCCCTGGCGTATAAAAACTCGTCGTGGGCCCATTGCTGAATGGAGCGTTGGCCCCAGGGGCAGAGGGATAATACATCGACGAACCGTATCCGACTGGCCCTGATGAGTTGTACATTCCCGAGCCGCAATCGCAGTCGCCGTGACGCCTTTCCCTTCTATTGCGGAACGGGCCAGCTTGCGCGGAGTCAACCAACACACAAAGTGTCGCGAGTAAAATGATAAACCGGCCAAATCGAGCAGTGAATGTGCGCATGAGTCGTTTCCTTCCTTATTGTCAGGGGCCTTTCGGATCGTTCTTCAGATGATGGCTAACGAGCGTCTGGCCCCACGGTTCCCTTTCCCACAGTGGGAGAGAGTAGTCGTCCTATAAGCCGACCACGGGATCCTCTTCGTGGATTTTCCGCACCCGGCAGTTACTTCTCCATTTCGCAATGAAATGAAATGTTTCACATTGAAACATCGCCGGTGGAAGCGTGCAAATCATGCGCCGAGAGTACGCCGAACTTCTCCTTCTTCGACGATTCCATCTTTGACCCGGACTCGCCAATCTATCAGTGGTTCGACGAACAACGAGTAGGAATTCTTCGCTCACGAGCAGATGGGAAATGCCGATTCGATGGCCGTTCGGATCATTCGGCATCACTTTTGTTCTTGGTTCTTTACCAGAGTGGTGAGCGAATTGGGCCGCTGCGCCGTGAAGTGCTGGAATGGAGCCAAAATGGCCAGATTCTATCCACCGTCCACGTTCCAGATTGAAGACGCCGAACGCGAAAGGCAGATGGAAACCACGGAACTGTTTTCAAGATGGAACCCATCGCAAACTCAGATGGAAAACTCAACCTTCACGCCAGGCTACTCAATAGTGCGTCGGGCTGAAAAACAACAGGAGTGAAACACACTATGTCCACGAACGATGATGCTCAACGACTGACTCACCCTCGAACCATCCCTCTTCTCCTGGTTCTGGTGTTCGTGGGTGGCGCACTGTTAATGGTTTGGTGGTTGGTACCTCGGAACAGATTGGGACTGAATCCCGATGCCCAACCGCGTCCCATTTCTGCTCGGGGTGAACTGGCGGACCTGGAAAAAATGAACATCGCAATCTATGAAGCGGCTGCACCGTCGGTAGTCCACGTAACCAGTCTTACCGTAGGGGACAGTCTCCTGAGCCTGAATGTGCAGCAGATTCCCAAAGGTACGGGTTCGGGTTTTGTGTGGAATGATGAGGGCAATATTGTGACCAATTACCACGTCATTGAAGGTGCCGATGCCGCCCGTGTCACTCTC
>DASZJS010000032.1:0-6319 GCA_035947935.1 Gemmata sp.
TTCGCCATCATCGATCAGATTTCGTTCCAAAAGAGCCATTGCCTTAGGCGGCACGAGTGGAGTGATCTTGGTCTTCTCAGCCGGTCCATAGACGGCAGCCGGTCCCTCACACATGGCCAGCCGCTTGGTATCGGTTGCCACCAGCCGGGCAACCTTGCCCTCTGCCTCCCACAAAACTCCCTTGAGAGCGAATCGGCCACCGCTATCCTTCTTGTCTGCCGCAAAGACAGTTTGCTTAATCATCGCGCGAAGGATGCCCGCAGTGATCTCGTGGTAACGTCCCCCATCATCGAATGCCGGAATATCCGGAAACTCATCGACCGGGCGTGTATGCAGTACAAACCGACTGGTTCCAATTTTGACCTTGGTACCTTCCTCGTTCGAGTCGAGGTCAATCTCATCGTCCGTACTCTCCCGAAGAATCTGAGTGAGTTGATTGATGGGGAGAATCGCTGCTCCGGCTCGCTTGACCAGGATGCCTCTCAATTCATACCGAATGCCGACCTCGGTATCGAATGCAACCAAAGTGAGACCATCGTCCTGAGCAACGGCTTTGACGCTGCTCAGGATCTCCTTGGTTGTTCGAGCAGGAACCGCTGCGGACACCATCTGGCAGGCAAGCAGCAATCCATCCCGCTGACACGTTATCTTCATGGGACGATTTCCTTTTACCCTTCCTGGATTCTGCACGCGGCTTGGGCGTGTATTAGTTACTTTCTATTCTTGAGTTTAAACATCCAGTAGTGGTAGTAAGATGCTGGGCATTTGTGGCGCGCACTTCGCAACGAGTCGATGAATCCCAGCAAATCCCAGTCGTTGACGCCATTCAACTCCCTGTGGAAAACTTGGCGCGCCGCGGGCGCGCCTTGGTGATTCTGGGATGTTTGGCTTATCGCTCCCTGTTCGTATCGCTCATCGAACCATCTGCGCGCCAGGAACAGAATCGGGCGCGTCTTTTGCGCGCCAGGTTTTCCACAGGGAGCGCACCATCAACTCAGTTCCCGTTTCACTTGCCGCACAATCGCGACCAGTGTTTCGTTTTCGGCAAGCTCTGCTTCCACCTTCCGGCATGCATGAAGTACGGTTGTGTGATCGCGGCCGGCAAAGAACGCCCCAATCTGTGGGAGCGATAGCTTCGTCAACTTGCGAGTGAGATACATTGCTACCTGCCGGGGGAGTAGCACGTTTCGCAACCGGCTTGTGCCAAGCAATTCCTTTTCGGTGATGTCGAACATTGCCGCCACTCGCTTTACGATCTGGCAGGGATCGCCGCGTGTCGATGTCGGTTGTCCGGTTCCAGCCAGGATTTGCGTCACGGCTTTCTGGTCGAGAGGTCCAGAGAAATTGCGCGCAAGTTGTGTGAGGTTCTGGAGAGATCCGAGAGCAGCCCGCATTCCCTCGCTCTGCCTGGCAAGCAGGTCCAGGGCATCCGGCGTGAGTCGGGTCTTGTTCGCTTTGGCCGCAGCCTCCAAAATCGTCCGTCGACTCTGGATTCCAAGTGGTTCCAGTTGCACAACCAAGCCCGCCGCGAGTCGGGAGGTCAATCGTCGCGAGAGGTGAGTCAAACCTGCTGGACCGGCACTGGCTGAAATGACGAGTGGCTTCCGCCGGGCAGCGCGATAGTCAATCAGGTCGCACGCCGCGTCAGCAGTTCGGTTGGGCAAGTGCTGAATGTCTTCAATGATGAGGAAGTCGCACGTCTGAAGACCGCGATCGGCAAACCCTTCATTCTCATCGGGTCGGGCCAGCTCTCCGGCCGAGATGGATCGTGCGGTGATTTCGTGGGTTTCGCAGGTGAGGGCTTTCAACACAGCGGAGGTGAGGAGAGTTTTTCCCGTTCCCGGTGGCCCGTGAAGAACCAGTGGGCAAACAGGGGACCGTTTCCCGGCCAGGACGGCTCGTGCCAGCCCACGGATTGCCCGAACCGCCGAGCGATTTTCCGGCAGGATCAGGAATCCATTCAAATCGAGGTTTTGATTGAATTTCCGCGCTGGATCTTGGTCAGAGTTTTGGTCAGTCGGTGGCGGCATCCGGCCCTCGTCCCTGAGAGCTTGGCGTACATCAGAAATCGGTCGCCGGAGGGTAATCATTCCACTCCGCATTCTATTGAATTCGAGGCTCTCGGTAAAGATCAACAACCAGTCGCAAGTGACGAATTAGCAATAACATCGGACCACGTTATTGCGGACAATTTGCAACTCAAAGAAGAGGTAGAAGGAAACGAGCCGGGAGCGTCGGCGACCGGAGTATTACCCGCGCGCTTTGGCGACGGCGGAACCGATCCGGTTCGCCGCATCGTCAATATCGGCAAACTCCACTATCGAACCAAAGCTGAAACGGAGCGCGGAGCGAAGCACATCGTCGGGAACGCTCATTGCCGCGAGGACCGGACTCGGGAGCAATGATCCGCTCGAACAGGCTGAGCCAGTGGAACAGGCCACACCGGCAAGATCGAGCGCCAGGAGCAAAAGATCGGCCCGACAACCCGGGAATGAGATGTTCAGGGTGGTCGGAAGGACATCCGTTGCGCCAATTTCGGGGCCGTTCAACACAATGGGTGCTGCGAGTTCGTGAAGGTGAGTCCAAAGTCGCTTGCGGAGGGCTTCGAGCTTTGTGTGGTTCGCAGTCATGTTTCGCACGGCCCATTCCAGCGCAGCGGCCATTCCAACCGCGAGTGCGACGGGTTCTGTTCCCGGTCGTCGGCCCTGTTGCTGGTGTCCACCAAACATCTGCGGCGCAAGTTGCGTTCCGCGCTTTGTCACCAGCACTCCGATTCCTTTTGGGCCGCCAAACTTGTGGGCCGATGCGGTGAGCGTCGTTGCGCCAAGGTTGCGAAAGTTCACGGAAATTTTGCCGACTGCCTGAGCGGCATCGCAATGTAAAGCGATCCCGGACGACAAACCCGCAGCGATCTCTCGCACAGACTGAATCGCTCCTGTTTCGTGGTTGGCCAGCATGACGCAGACGAGTTTTGTCTCCGGTTGAATCGCATCCTGGACTGTTTCGGCGAGAAGCATTCCGCGAGGCGAAATGGGAAGCCACCGCACGGCTGCGCTGCGGGATTCGAGTTGGCGGAGTGGTTCCACAACGCAAGGGTGTTCGAGGTGCGAAGCCAGGATGCCCTCACGGCCCAACAGACCGCCCTCACCCCCCAACCCCCTCTCCCCGGGGGAGAGGGGGAGTAAATCAAAGCCCCCTCTCCCCCGGGGAGAGGGGGTTGGGGGGTGAGGGCTTATCAGCCCAAACACCGCGAGGTTGTTTGCCTCGGTAGCTCCGCTCGTGAAGGTCACTTCGTCCGGAGATGCACCGAGCAGAAAGGCCACCCGCTCTCGGGCATCTTCCAGGGCTTGCCGGGCCTTGCGGCCAGCGTGATGTGCGGATGATGGATTGCCGAAGACCTCGACCATCAGTGGGCGCATGGCTTCCCATGCTTCGGGAAGCAGCGGTGCGGTTGCGTTATAATCGAGATAAATCGGAGGCATCAGGGAATTGTAGGCACCAATAGGTTCCAGGGGTTGCGCTCGCCTGCGGCTCGGTTCACCCCTGGCTACCCTCAAACGCCGCTCCGCGGCTGTTGACGGTCGCAACGCGACCGGTATCAAGCCCTGGAAGGGCGCGTCATAGTAGCCAGGGGTGAAGCGACAGCGAAACCCCTGGAAACAAACCGATCTCCTGTCTCCTGTCCCCCGTCCCCTGTACACTTCTCCTCAACCTGCCTTCCTTCTCGCCGGAATACGTGTCATGGAACTTCCCGACCTCACCTGGCCCGCAGTCGCCGCATTGCCGAAGACGACTCCCATCGTGTTCCCGATCGCTGCCCTGGAGCAACACGGGCGGCATATGCCCGTGTTTACCGATTCGCTTTTGTTAGGCGAAGTGATTCGCCGGGTGAAGCTGACTCCCATCGCTGGGAAATGCCTCTTCGCTCCGCTTCAGTGGCTCGGGAACTCGCATCACCACCTGGATTTCCCCGGCACGCTTTCCGCCTCCGCTCGGGTTTATCTCGATCTCATCAAGGATCTGGCTCATTGTTTCATGTCTCACGGGTTCAGTCGCATCGTGTTCGTGAATGGTCACGGTGGGAACATCGTTCCCAGCCAACAGGCCCTTTTCGAGCTGAAGCAGGAACATCGCAATCGCCGCGATTTGCTTCTTCTCTCGTTGACCTACTGGGACTCGGCCGGCAATCCCGCGAAAACGCTTACCGATCTGACGCAATCGCAGATGGGCCACGCCTGCGAGTGGGAAACGTCCATGATCTTGAAGCTTGCTCCGCATCTGGTCGTCGGGGATGTGGCCAAGGTTCCCGAAGTCGCGTTTGGAGCAGGGTTCGCACCCGGATACCGCGCCTGGGTGATGCCCGATCGAAGTGAACCCGGCCATATCGGCCACCCTGCCGCAGCGACAGCCGAGAAGGGTGAGGCACTGTTCCAGTTCTTTGCTGGCGGAGTGGCTACGTATCTGGAACGGGTTATCGCCTGGGATGGGAAGACATGGGAATAAGAGTTGATAGTGGAGAGTTGAGAGTAAAGAACTCGCCAAGACTCATCTACGACGCTCAAGACAAACTCTAACTGGCAAATTCTGTGAACTTTCAACTTTCAACTTTCAACTTTCAACTCTCCAAATCCTGGCGTTGGTGGGTGTGTGGGGCCATGTTTCTTGCCACGCTGTTGAATTACATGGACCGCCAGGCTTTGTCCCAAACCGCGACGGAGTTGAAGGAACGATATGCCATCGGGGATGCGCGGTATGGATTCATCGAGGGAAGCTTCAGTGTGGCGTTTGCAGTGGGATCGATTCTGTTTGGGTTCATTGCCGACCGCTTTGGGCCGCGTCTCGTGTACCCTGTCGTGCTGATCGGGTGGTCGGTTGCCGGGTTGGTCACTCCGCTGACTGGCAATCCGAATGTCACCGGATACGTTGCGGACCCGGATGATCCCGCCAGCGGGCCGTTTCACTGGCTTGTGCTGTGCCGGACCATGCTGGGGCTATTTGAAGCCGGGCACTGGCCATGTGCTCTCATCACCGCCAGACAAATTCTCTCGGCGAAAGATCGACCGCTCGGGAACGGGATTCTTCAGAGTGGTGCCTCTGTCGGGGCCGTTCTCATTCCACCCTACGTGATGGCATTACGACATCTGGAATATGGCTGGGAGGTGGTGTTCTGGACGATCGGAGTGGTCGGGTTGATGTGGGTTCCTATCTGGTTGGTGCTCGTCCGTCGAGGCGATCTCGACAACAAGGTTGTTCTTGAGGAGGAAGAAGAAAATGATGTGTACGTTCCACCCGTCCCATCGGTACCGTTCGAGTGGTTATCGTTCCTCCGGATGTATGTCACCTTGTTTACTGTAATTGTCGGTCTGGCGGTAAGCTGGCAGGTTCTCAGGGCCTGGCTGCCCAAGTATTTGAAAGAGTCGCAGGGATTTTCGGCGGATGCAACCGACAAGATTGTCATGGGCTACTACATCGCGGCGGGTCTTGGCTGTATTGTTTCCGGCTTTCCCGCCCGTTGGCTTGTGAGTCGTGGAATGACAATCCATTCTGCCCGGCTTGTCGGGTTCGCGGCGTTCGCAGCGATCACGTTATCGGCAGCGATGGTTCCGGTGGTCGGTGGAGGGTGGGCAGGTGTCGGGCTGCTGACGCTGGCCGCGACAGGAATTATCTGCCTTCATCCCTACTACTACGCGCTCACGCAAGAATTGCCTGCGAAACACATGGGGTTCCTTTCGGGCTTTCTTGCTGCTGCGGGGTGGGGTGTGGTTGGCTACGTCCAGAAGGAACTGGGTGCCCACATTGAGGCGACGAAAAGCTACGATGCCGGCTTCGTGCTGGTTGGTGTGGCACCGTTACTCGGGCTATTTGCTTTAGTGACGCTTTGGAAACCCACATTGCAGTCTTCACACCCGACAACTTGAATGCGAATGCCACAATCAGGGCAGTATCTTGAACGGCGGCGAATAGAAGTTGAGCAATACCGTGCCCGTGGGGTCCAGGTTGCTTAACTGATGGATCTGTTGACCATCCAATCCCGAAATATCATCCAAATGCAGATAGTGGTGGGAGGCCATGTGGAGAGTTTCACCGTTTCGCGTGAATAGGCATTCCAATACTTTCCCGCGCACCACCCGGATCACACAATTGCTTCCCTGATGATCGTGGACGGAACTGGTCTGACCAGATGCGAAGCAGATCACCACGATCTCAATTTGTTCATCCCGATAAATTGGAATTCGCGTGTAGGGCTCGGTCGCGAAGCGGATTGGTAAGTCCGCTTCGCGATACGTGTAGTCCTTGGCGAACTGGAGAAGCGCAGGAA
>DASZJS010000033.1:0-8440 GCA_035947935.1 Gemmata sp.
TCATCGATGTCACCCAACATTACGGGGTGCGTCCCGTCTTGAAGAAGATCAATCTGCGTATCGAGAAGGGGGAATTGGTGGTCATCGTCGGTCCCAACGGTATGGGCAAATCGACTTTGCTCGGCGTCATCGGCGGTGCACTTAACCCACAGCACGGGCAGGTCATTATTGACGGCAATCAACGGCGGCGTTCGATCGAGGAAGAGCTGGCGATTCGTCGGCGCGCGGTCTATTTGCCCGACCAGGCGTGGTTGCCGCCGCTTCGCACTGGCCGTGAATTTCTCCTGGGCGTGGGCCGACTCTACGACATCGACATGGATCGGCTCATGGAACACGTCGATCGATTGCTCGAACTTTTCGAGCTAAAGAAACAGGGTGACTGGAGCATGAGCAGTTATTCGGCGGGGCAGCAGAAGAAGATCGCTCTGGCGTCCGCACTTGTGACCGAAGCGCCGATCCTGTTTCTCGATGAACCGTTCTCGGGAGGGCTCGATCCATCAGGGTTGCTCGCGCTGAAGCGCGTTCTGAAACGGCGCGTCGCCGATGGCGGTACGGTCGTCCTCACCAGCCCGGTTCCGGAAATTGTCGAGGAGATCGCCGACCGCATCGTCATCCTGAAAGATGGCGAGATCGCGGCCTTCGATACGCTGGAGGGCTTGCGGCGAATCACCAACATCCGCGGTTCTTTGGCGGAAATCTTCGAGCGATTGATGTTTCCCGAGACATCGCAAAAGCTGCAGGATTATTTCCGGGAGATGCCAGCATGATTCGCTGGTTACGTGTCGTGATTCCGCTGTGGGGTCTCGCGGCGGTAGGCACCATCTATTTAATCGTAGAAACTGTCTATCTCACGCTCGAATGGCGTTTCCGCATACCGTTTCACTCGTTCGACGACGACGGCCTGTTTTTGCGCGTGATGGATTTTCTTGCCGTTATCTATGCTCTGTTTCGGGTGTGGATGTTCCATCCTGCGTTGCGGCCAGCCTATTGCAATTGGCTGAGCCATACACCCTGGACGGTCAAGAAGCCGCTGCCTTTCGGGCCGGTTCATCTGGTTTGGCAGGACGTGTTATTGCTGAGTGTCGCGGTTGGGCTTTGCTGGCCACGAGTTGGTATCGGGGCGCTGGCGGTCGTGAAGGCATTCTTAGGTTGCTATCTCGGGTGCCTTTGCTTCGCGCATTTCTATACCGGACAAAAGGCGTGGGCGTACCCCATCGCCTTTGGGCTTGGGTTCATGATACTCTTCGTTCAGACCCCGTTATTCTTCGTGTTTGCCGGAGCCTCTTACGTCATTGCCCTACTCGGGTTGCGTGCTTCGCTCGCCGGTTTTCCACGGCGCGAGGAGTCGCGGCTGCAACACATGCCCAGATTCATGACCGATTCGGCACCGCTCGGCTGGCCATTTGGCCGGCTCGGCCCCGGGCGCTCCAAAGAGTTCAAGCTCAGTGACGTGTTCCTGACCGGCCTCCTGGCTGGCTGGGCAGTCTTCGTCTTCGGCTTTGGTCGGAAGGTTGGTGACATGTGGATGGTTGGTCCCATCGTTTTTTTTGCCGCAAGCGCGCGGATTCTCCTCTATTGCCACAGCTATTTGCCGCCGCTGAGCTTGTTAGGACGCCTCTCGCTGGGCCGACTTATCATCCCAGGCTACGATAAGGTATTCATCGCCCCGCTGCTAACCATGCTGATGTTCGTGGCCGCAGACACATTGCCTTTTTGGAGCGGCGTCACCCACCTCGTTGCAGTTTCCATTGGCTCAACTATGTCGTGGTGGATTCTCTTTGGTATGGGACCCAGCCTCGATAGCTGGCGGCTGACCGGCAACCACCGGATCGTAAAGGGTGTGCTACTAACAGGAGAACATCAGAAACGCTGAGTTGCCCGGATTGCATCCAAATGGCGTCGCAGGGCTCGGCCTCACAACGAAGCAAGCTCAGCTACGCAAAACATATGTATCGCGGCATCTCGAACCTGGCCTTGGCGGTATGGTCAAACGACAAGTTTGACCTTCTCCCCGGTGAGGTACACCCGATGTTCTCCGGAGAGGTAGCCCAAAGCCGCCTGCCTCCTTCCATATCGTGATTCCCTCCTTCTCATCCATCTGTGATGGCTTCTCGGTGTTGACTGCTTCATTCGTTTTTTGCGGATCTTTGGCAATCTCATCCAACACCTCGAATTCGACAAGGCCAGTGGAAAGCGTCAGTGTGCTTTGAACGTCTTCGTCGAACCCAATCTTGTACTTTCCCGCTTTAGCTGGAATTGTCGGCGTACGGACCCCGGAGTTACGGACAGCTTTCCCGTTCGGAACTTCCTCCACCGCGACTTCCCTCTTGAACAATACGGTTTCGCCGGGCTTGACTACCTTTTCGGTCGGGGCCACATAAACACCGAGGAAGTGCGGCATAATTACGATGACGTTCTTACCCTTAGCATCGGTGATCTCCGGTTCTGACTGAGGACGCCCGTAGCTGAAATTTATTGGCTCTTTGCTGACGTTACGCACCTTGACCTCGAACTTGATTTCCTCCCCTGGGCGATAGACAATCTTGTCGGTAGGCAGCAAGGAGAGGCCAAGTTGAAGACCACGGAATTCCTTGCCCCATGAGCTGGGAACTTCCTCCTTCTTCTCCGGCACTGCTCAGGCTCCTTCACTTCCAGTTCCAGTTTTCCGGTAGCGAGCTTGCTGAGAACGGGGTCGGGTTTCGGTATGAAGGTTGGAGGCATTGGAATAGCCTGTTGGTACTGAACAGTGATGTTGCCTGTTCCGTAAAGAGTCAAAGGCATTTGCTTGCCACTTTCCTTTTCTGGTCTGAGTGTAAGCTTCAACCTGTATAGCTCCCTGATCTCCTGATCCGGAGCCATCACCACGTCTCTCGGTTCCCCGTCAAATGGATACGTGAGCAAGGTAGGCTGGGGAACGGGCTTTCCCTTGCCGTCCGTCACGGTAAGCGGCTCCGTCGCGACCTGTGGTAGATCCGGAAAACCTTCAATCTGTCCCTCGCCCACCTGGAGGTAGGAGAACTTCACCGTCTCCTTGCCAACGTTACGAACCCGAACAACCAATGTAACTGTCTCTCCGTAGTGGTACACCCGATTGTCGTCAGGGCGAAAGCCAATGCCCGCTTGCAAACCACCGACCTCCTTGCCCCAGGCGGTAACGATTTCCTTGTCCTTCACCTTTTCCTGTTTCGCAGCCGGTTCTACAGATTTCTCCACTGCGGGCTTCACCTCGAATTCCAGGCTCCCCGTGGCGAGGGTGGGAGATTCTTTCACAAACCCGATCCAGTCCACTTTGTATTTCCCAGGTCGAACATGGATCGTAAACGAGTCCACCTCACCTTCGGCGACTTTCGCCGGTTGATCCAATTCGGCCACGAAGAGATCAGCCTTTCCCAGATCCATCTCCTCTCCTGGCTTCAACGTCTTCAAAGTCAAGAGCGTTGGAATGGTTAGGTCCATTACCGGTGGAGTCGTTTCGCGGACTCGCTTGCCAAGCGCATCAACAATCCGTGGATAACTCGCCCCATCCGGCCAGGGCGAGACGTTGATCGTCTCCTTACTCACGTTTCGCAGTTTGACGACCGTCTGGACTTTTTCACCGATGCGAATGTCATTCGCATTGCTGATGCACAACCCCGCTTGCAAGCCACCAACCTCCTTGCCCCATGCGGTGAATCCTTCCTTCTTTTCTGGGGACTCCTTATCCTTCACTTCAACTTCCACAGATCCCGTAGACAGGATCAGCTTGGTTTGCACGAATTCACTGAACGCAATCTTGTACTTCCCCGCTCCAACCCGAATCGTCGGCGTGCTGACATTGGTTTTCGGTTCTGGTTTTCCCTCCAGAGCGCCCTCCACTGCGACTTCCCTCTTGAACAGTGTGACGGTTTCGCCGGGTTTGAGTACCTTTTCGGTCGGTACTACAATAACAGCGAGAAAGGGCGGCATGGCGACGACGACCTTCTTACCCTTGGCATCGGTGATCTCAGGTTTTGACTCAGGAATCCCATAGCTGATCGTAATTGGGGCTTTGCTGACGTTTCGCACCCTGACATCGAATTTAATCTCCTCCCCTGGGCGATAGGCGATCTTGTCGGCTGGCACAAGGGCGAGGCCAAGTTGAAGACCGTCCACTTCCTTGCCCCATGCGGTTACGATCTCCTCGTCCTTTTCCCTTTCCGTATTCAGCTTCGGTGGGTTTACGATACTCGCGCCGGCCAATGGTTGCTTTTCCGGCAGCGCTTCTAGATCCAGCTTCCCCGTGGCAAGATTGCTGAGAGCAGGATCGACCTGCCATCTCTGCAGGCCCTTCTCAGGCTTTCCCAATACCTGCTCATACTGCACCCTGACCTTTCCCGTTGCATAAAGTGGGTAAGGTCGCTTCTCTTCTTTTCTGCCGCTCTCATTTGCTGGCCGGATTTGCCGCCTCAATTCGCAAAGTTCGATTTCCTTGCCCGGTGCGAGCTCCACTACTTTCGTGTCGCGTTCTTCGAGGACGGGTTCCCCGATATCGGGCACGACGACGATTGGTTGAAGCACTTCCTTGCCATCGCTGTCTGTCACTATGGGAGCGTGTTCGATGAATGGCTGGACATACCAGAACTTCACGATTTCCTCGCTGACGTTGCGGACTCGCACCACCAACTTGATCGTCTCGCCGTGGCGGTAGACCCGATGCTGGTCGAGTTGAAAACTCAAACCCGCCTGCAGACCGCCAACCTCTTTGCCCCAGGCGGTGAAGGCCTCCTTCTCCTGCTTCGCTGCCGGTTCCACAGATTTCTCCGTAGCGGTCTTCTTGTCCTCCTGTCCCGCCGCCGTGCGGCAAGTCAGAATGGTCGCCCCGGTCGCCACAAAGCCGAGAATCAGAACGACGGCGATTGCCGCCGCCTTGAGCTTGTTGAACAACATGGCCTTCATCACTCCTTCCGTAAGGGCGGCGACCTTGACCGAAATCGGTCCCGTAGCCGCCGCCTTCCCCGCCGCAAGCATGCTTGCAGCATTGATCGTGGAAAACACCACCGAGTCCGGCACGCTCGCCGACATCACGTTCTGCGCTAGCACCATTGCCAACGATCCACCCGATAACGTAACACCACGTTGGGTGAGCCGCTTTGCCAACATCGTCCTTGCCCTTGCCAGCCGCCCGGCCACCGTCCCCTCCGGCACTCCGAGTTGGCGGGCGACTTCTTTCCGCGTTCGGCCCTCCAGATCACACAGCACGATGACGGCCCGGTAGATGTCCGGCAGACGGCTCAACTCCTGATCCAGCAGTGGTTGCAGGTCGGGCCATTGGTCTAGTTGCACGAGCTCGGTATCGGGTATCACCGCCACCTGTACTTCCCTCTCTCTCCGTCTGGCGACGCCCCTCTGTGCCTGTAACGCCGTCTGGTAGGCGACCCCGTACAGCCAATTCCCAACCATTGCCCTTGGTGAGATGGATGCAGCTTTGCGGACGAGGACGAGGAACGTGGCCTGAAAAGCATCCTCGGCATCATGGTGGTTCAGCAAGCGGCGGCACACGCCCCAGACCATCGAACCGTGCCGCTGGATGAGAGCGGCCAGGGCCGCTTCGTCGTGATGGTCGATGAAGCAGCCGAGCAGTTCGCCATCGCCAACCTCCGCGCCGTCCTGTAGCAGTGCGGTCTTGCGCAGGTGTTCGATCAGGCTCGCAATCGGGCTCGGCATGGTCCTCCCTTGGCGGTACTCCGCCCTCTCCCTCTTATCCGCCGCACGATGATGATTTGATACACGACTTTCCCCAAACGAGTGAATCGGGCTACCGGGGGGTGCATCTACGGGACTGAACAAGAGAGTTCGGCAGGTTCTCATGGCCTCCGATTCCATGTATTCCCGGCAATTCTCGAGTAGTCCGTTGAGAGTTGTTTTTTCAACAACTACGTACTGCTGCCAAACGGGACGGGGGGCGGAGAGACCGATAGAGAATTGCTGACCCGATTCCTGAGCCAGCGGGACAAATCTTGGGGTTACCGCGTTCGATTTACTGGCAAGCAAAGGTGGCAAGACATTTGGGCAAATGGGTCGTGCAATCCGTGGCGGCACGTTCAAATATTCATCGAGTTCATCTTGAGCCTTCGTCTACTTTGCGAATGATTTGGCAGCACATCTGGGCATCCCCCAGGCCCCCGTCGAGGAAAACATATAACGCAACCGCGTACTCGCGAACTCACGGCCGGGTCGACAGAGTGGTTCTTTCTATTTGCGTCTTCGGCGTCGTGGTGGTTGCGGAGAATCCGACGACAGACACCCACACCATCGGGCCATGATGCCTGACGAGTGCGGCAAGTGCAGTCGAATCGCTCTGTCTCGTAAAGCGGTCGAGTAGCTGAGCATCGGTCAGGTCGGCATCGTCCTGAACGGACGGGCGGATTTGACGAATGATCTCCCCGAGTTGGCCATTCGGCATCGCCACTCCTTGCTTTCCTCGAAGGCGTCGTTCCTTCTACCTTCTTATTGGGCCAGAGGGTCCGATTTGATTCGCGACTTTTCTGTGACCGAAATTCCAAACGTGGCCTTTCTCCCAGCCCAAGTAAAAATAGGCACAAACGCCAGTTTGTTTGAATGTGACGAGTAGGCCAAGGCGATGTGAGAAGAGATCGCCTACTTCATCGTGGGAGTGACCATCGAGTGGATTGTTCATGTCGCGGATGCCGAACCTTGCGCGCGGCGGTCTGATCGACGAGTTCGCGTTAAGTGGCGGTGTATCGGCTTTCTGTCACTTTAGAGTTGCTGGCACTCACCATGATGTTACACTCGGCAGCATATCCAAAACGCCGAGGCGTAGCATCGCGTTGATTGAACATCCTTACCGCCGGAACATACCGGCATGAGCCAGCACAAACAGCCTGGACCGGACCTGGCACGGTTTCGGTCCTATCTCCATCTTCTCGCCCATCTCCAACTGGGCGACCGGGCCGTTCTCGACCCCTCCGACGTAGTTCAGCAGACCCTTCTCGAAGCTCATCGCGAACAAGCCGCTTGCCGAGCAGGCACCGATGCCGAACGGGCAGCCTGGCTCCGACGGATGCTGGCAAACAATCTGGCTAATGCACTCCGAGCCAAAACCCGAGTCCGATGGGATGTCACCCCTGGAGGTGTCGATTGATGTGGCCCTTGGCGAGTCCTCTGCCCGGATCGGTCTCTGGGTCGGTGCCCAAGGCCCATACCCTGCGCAGGAGGCCGACCAGCACGAGCTGGCCATCCGGCTGGCTACGGCACTCGCCGGTCTTCCGGAGGCCGAGCGGGAGGCCTTGATTCTCCAGGACTCGCACGGCTCGACCGTGGCCCAAATCGGCGAACGACTCATCCGCGCCCCTGCGGCCATCTGCGGGTTGTCGAAGCGGGGATTGAGGCATCTGTAGGAGCGAATGACCGATCCATCCACAGAATCTTGACCTCCGCGCGCCCGGTTTGCTGCCGGTTGTCGCCTGAGTTCATGGGACAGCGATTGCGGATCATTTTCCGGTGGGGGACACCACATGTCAGACCGTTACGAGCCACAATCGGATCGCGAGGGCCGAGTGGGGGAGGCGGTGGCGTGGTACTACCGGGCATCGGAGGCGGGAAGCCCTCCGAACCCGATCGACTTCCTCGCTCGGTTCCCGGATATCCGTCCCGAACTTGAGTCGTTCCTGGCCAACAAAGACGCCTTCGATCAGGTAGCTGGGCCACTCGCGGATGAGCCGCCTGACCCTGACGCCACCCTCCCGCCATCTCCGGACTCTAACCCCGATACTGTCGCATACACACCAACCAGGGAGCCAACCGCCACCCTTCCACCTTCCATATCCGAATACACACTGGATGGGCCAATCGGGTCAGTGCGGTACTTTGGGGATTACGAACTTTTGGAGGAGATCGCCCGCGGTGGGATGGGTGTGGTGTTCAAGGCCCGGCAGGTCTCACTCAACCGAGAAGTTGCCCTCAAGATGATCCTGACCGGGCAACTGGCGAGTGCGGCCGATGTGGCCCGGTTCCGGGCCGAGGCCGAGGCTGCGGCCAACCTCGATCACTCGAACGTCCTACCGATCTACGAGATCGGTGAACACCTCGGGCAGCAATACTTCTCGATGAAGCTCGTTCCCGGCGGCAGTCTAGCCAGAAAGGTGACAGAGTTGGTGAAGGATCCGAAGGCGGCTGTGGCGATGTTCGTGAAGGTGTGCCGGGCAGTGGATTTCGCCCACCGGCGAGGGATTCTGCACCGGGACCTGAAGCCAGGAAACATCCTGTTGGATGCTGATGGGATGCCCTATGTGACGGATTTTGGTCTGGCGAAGAAGGTGGAGGGGGACTCGACCCTGACGCAGTCGGGTGCGATCGTCGGGACGCCGAGTTACATGGCCCCGGAACAAGCCAGGGCAGAGAAGGGATTAACCACCGGGGTTGATGTTTACGCTCTCGGTGCGATCCTATACGAACTCCTGAC
>DASZJS010000034.1:0-4711 GCA_035947935.1 Gemmata sp.
AGTTACTTCGAGACAGGGCTCTCGACATACACCCGATCACCTGCCTGGAGTACATAATTCGTCTCTGTCTTGCCCTCCTGAGTAATGGCACGCCAGTCAACCTCAAGAATGTCAGCGGATGGGCTTGTCCGCACAAAGACCCGTCCCTTGATGGCATTTTCCGCCAGCCCCGCGTGGAGAACAGCAGCTACAACCGTGTCGCCTCCGGTGTCGTGGAGTCGAAGGACTGTTTCATTTTCTTTTCCAGTTGCGATGACGTAATAACACTTGCTGTTGTAGCCAATCACGTCCACCTGAACTTCTACCTTGGTATACGTGCCTGCATATATTGCAAGGTAGGCGGTGATCGCTGCACGGATTTGGGCGAGAGTGCGTCCGGCCACATGCACCGAGCCATAGGTTCCAAGAGGAATAGTGCCGTCAGGTCGGACAACACATTGGATTTCTCCAAAAGGAAGATTCCTCGGCAGTCCAACAGCTTTCACCTGTAGCACGTCAGGTGGCTCAACCACATACGATGGCGTCAAGGGTGATTTGCCGCTGGGGCGCTCAGACTTCTGCTTGTCGGATGCTTTCCTGGGAGCGGGAGCCTTCTCTGGGGCCTCGGGCGTCCCAGTGGTTCCGCCCTCGGCTGACGATTTCTCGGCTTCGACTTCTTGTGCTGCCGTGGGGCGAGTCAAGAGTCCACCACCGAAGGCGAACATACCGAGCACCACCAGCGCTGCCATCACTGTCTTGTACTTGGTTAGCATCATGCTCATCATCACTCCCTCCATGAGTTCCGTTACGTGAGTTGAGACCATCCCTTTAGCCGTCGCTTGCCCAGCCATAAGGAAGCTCCCGGCTTTGACCGTCAATGCCAACAACAAAGGCGGTATGCAGGCCGATATCGCATTCTCGGACAGCATTTCCGCCAACATCCCACCCGACAGCACTACACCCCGCTGTGACAGCCGCTTGGCCAGCAGCCGCCTTCCTCTGACAAGCCGGCCGGCGAGCGTTCCCTGCGGACAGCCAAGGTGCAGGGTTGCTTCCTTGATCGATTTGCCTTCCAGATCGCACAGCAAGATTGGGAGCCGGTAAGTTTCCGGCAGACCACGCAGTTCTTGGTCGAGGAGAGGCCGCAGATCGTGCGGGTGGTCGTTCGTCGTCACTTCAGGCTCGGGCATCTCGATTACATGCTTCTCGCGCATTTGACGCTTCGCCGTCTGTGCCTTGGCCTTTATCGCGGTGCGATATGCGACACCGTGCAGCCAGTTGGCAACCATCTGCCGTGGCATGACTGACGATGCTTTGCGAGCGAGGACCAGAAATGTCGTTTGAAAGGCATCCTCGGCATCGTGGTGATTACGGACGATACGTTGGCAGACGCCCAAGACCATCGGGCCGTGACGACGGACAAGAGTTTCAAAGGCCGCTTCGTCTTTCTGATCGATAAAGGAGTCGAGCAGTTGCCCGTCCGTCCTGCATTCCCCATCACGCACCAGCACAGTCCGCCGAAGATGGTGGATGAATGCGTTCGCTCCGGAAGTACCCAATTGTCGCCCTCCTTGGCTGGTCGCACTGGGCCTCTACTCATTTATTGCCCAGCCGTCGCCCGCTTTATACATTTTTTCCTTCTGCCACGCTACATATCCAGAAACGCCAAGGGGCAGGCCAGTTGGCCCGCCCCTTGTGCGAAGATTGAAGTATTCTCACCACTCAGACCAAACCCATCAGATTAACTCGGGTAGCGCCTGGCCATCGGTGAGGTGCTCTGGACGCCCAGTTGGGTCGATGATGGTCGTCGTTTCCGGGTTCAGCCCCATGTTGTGATACAGTGTGGCGAAGATATCGTTGAATCCCACGGGTCGATCCTTGGCGTTTCCGCCGATTCGGTCGGTACTGCCGATCACCTGACCTGTCTTCATCCCACCACCGGCCAGAATCGCGCAACTCACTTGAGGCCAGTGATCCCGACCCGCTTCCTTATTAACCTGCGGCGTTCGCCCAAACTCGCCCCAGGCAACCACTGTCACATCATCCAGCATTCCGCGAACTTCGAGGTCTTCCACGAGGGCGGTGAGGCACTGATCCAGTTTCGACCCGTGATCGCGGACGAGATCGAAGTTCTTCCCGTGGCTATCCCAGCGGCCAAAGCTCAGTGTGACCACTCGGGCTCCGGCCTCGACCAACCGACGGGCCATCAGCAGGTGCTCGTTCACCGTCGGAGCCCCATCATACTGGAACTGGTATGGTTTCCCGCTGCCATATCGGTCCCGGACCCTCGGGCTTTCCTTCGACAGATCGAGCGCCTCCATCAACTTGCTCGAAGTGAGGACATCGAACGCCTTTGCGGTATGGGCATCTGCGGCTTTCATCGCGCCGACGGAATCGACTTCACGCTTCAGGTCATCGAATCCGGAAAGCAGCTTCTTGCGGTCGGGGAGGTGATCCTTGTTCGCGGCGTTCAGAACCATATTGGCCATGTCCGGCCCACTTGGTTTGAAGGGGGCGAACGTCGAACCCAGGAACCCAGACTGTCCGGCATCACTCCAGGGCATGTGTTGGGTCTTCTCGGCCATCCCGATGAACGGCGGAACGCTTGGATCGACGCTCCCCTGCAGTTTCGCGACAACACTCCCGATGCTCGGTCGGCCACCCATCGCTGCCAGCGACTGTTGCGGCCACCCCGTTGTGCATTGGAACGCATCGTGTCCGCCACGGGCACCGACCACCGACCGGATGAAGGCGAACTTCTGGGCCATCCCGGCGATCCGCTTAAAAGTCTCGCCGATCTGGATGCCGGTCACGCTCGTTGGAATTGGGCTGAATTCACCACGGATTTCCTTGGGCGCCTCGGTCTTGATGTCCCACATATCCTGGTGGGGTGGTCCGCCACCCAGGAAGATGTTGATTAGCGCCTTGTGGCGGGTGGGTGCAAATGGATCTTGAGCCTTTTTCGCAGCCTCGGCTCTGAGGATGTCCGCAAGAGTCAGGCTCGCAGCGCCGAAGCTGAACGTGCCAATCTTTAGGAAGTTACGACGGTTAATACCATCGCAAAACCGCGTGCGACCGAAGGGAATGTTTAACATGACTCAATCCGCTCCCGAGGAAGGTGTGGGAGATAGGCAGGTGGGTTAAGGCAGAAAACAAGCAGGCACGGACGGAGTTCGCACACTCCGACCGATGTCCGTAGGATACTCCGGGATTTCCTGAGCCGCAATACAAAAGTCGAAAACTCGGTCGGAGGTTCGTAGTGTCTCGCAACCCGTCTGTGCTGATTACCGGAGCATCGGGCGAAATTGGGCACGGTTTGATTGCCCGTCTGGCGGAGGCTGATCCCGCTCGCCAAGTCATCACTCTGGATCTGAATCCGCTTCACCCGGAACTCGCACCGAAGGTTCGTCAGCAGTTCCTGGGGTCGATACTCGACACGCAGTTGCTCGAACGCGTCATTGCCGAGTACGAGGTGGATCGCGTTTACCACCTGGCGGCATTACTCTCGACCCGGAGCGAATTCAGCCCGGCACTGGCCCACAAAGTGAATGTCGAAGGCACTCTCAACCTACTGGAGTTTGCCCAGAAGCAGGGGGAATCGCACGGTCGGCCGGTCGTGTTCTTTTACCCTTCAAGTATTGCTGCATTCGGATTGCCCGGACCTGCTGCGAAGACGGCAGCTGGGAAGATCAAGGAGGATGATTTCAATTTCCCCACAACCATGTATGGTGCGAACAAGCTCTACTGCGAACATCTGGGGCGATATTATGCCCAGCACTACAAACAACTCTCTGCTGAAACGCTGAGTGGAAAAGTAGATTTCCGCTGTATTCGCTTCCCCGGTTTGATCTCTGCCGAAACGGTACCAAGCGGTGGGACAAGCGACTACGCTCCAGAAATGATTCACGCTGCGGCAGCCGGGAAGCCTTACGAATGTTTTGTTCGCCCGGACACACGGATTCCCTTCATGGTGATGCCGGATGCCGTGGATGCGATCCTGCGCCTCATGGCGGCTAAGAAAGAGAAACTAACGCGGTCGGTGTACAACATCGGAGCGTTTGCTCCATCCGCGGCCGAGGTGGAAGCTGAAGTGCGCGCCGCGTTCCCCACAGCAAAGATTGGCACGAAGGTCGATGTGAAGCGGCAAAGCATTGTCGATTCCTGGCCTGCGGACGTGGATGATTCAACCGCCCGCCAGGATTGGGGCCATGCCCCGGCCTACGACTTCGCGACAGCCTTTCACGACTACCTGATTCCGAGTATCCGCAAAAAGTATTGAGACGTGAGCAGACTATCAGCAGTTTGGGCACGTTGAGTTGACGAGGTCAGGAGAGTATGTCAGTGGTGTCAGTAATCTCACAAGATTGCGAAGATGCGTTTTGGCACTTTAATAAGGCGTTTTCCATCCCAATCACAGATTCAAACTTCAGTCGCCGTCACAAATCGTCATGTGTCAAAGCCCCTTGCCATATGCCCGATGATACAGAATAATCACTTCAACCGTAAACAAACTCGTGATTTGGTCTGGCTGACTGATCCTCTACCTCACCGTTCTCACCCGGTGACATCATCCGAATAACCAACCCTCTGGGAAGCAGCTCTGGATAAATGATTGTGTTGTCTCATTCCTGAGCGTGCGAAGTACAAAGCGAAACTAGAGATTGAGGATGAAATCCTCGACATTTCTTGAGGCGCGTTCTGACCGGCAATCATGCGGGCGCGGCGTGTTCTA
>DASZJS010000035.1:0-8881 GCA_035947935.1 Gemmata sp.
ACGGCGATCACTGGAAGGATCACACCCTCGCAGACTTGCGGAGCAGGAAAATCCCCATTTACGCACACGTTGAACAGTTTGAACAGCTCTCGACGAATGCTGCTGCATTTGAGCCGCTCCGCCAGGCCAAGCTCACGCGCACGTATTCCGAAAAACGCTCCCTGGAACTTGTTCCGGGGCTGGTTGTACGACCGATTCGAGTGTCGCACGATGCCGATCCGACGTTTGCCTTCCGCATCGATGGACGCGATGAACAGGGATTGGTTTGGTCTGTTGGGTATGCTTCGGATCTCGGCTGTGGGTCAGAGGAATTGGTCGAGGCGTTTGCCGGTGTGGATGTGTTGGCGCTGGAGTACAACCACGACCTCAAGCTCGAACAGATGAGTCGGAGACCACAATTCCTGATCGACCGGGTGTTGAGCGATTGTGGCCACCTCTCGAACGCTCAAGCGGCCGAACTCACAGCCGCAGTTGTCGCAAAATCAGGGGATGGGTTCCCCAGCCACCTCATTCAACTGCACTTGAGCAAGGAATGTAATCGTCCGGAACTGGCTTCAGCCGTGGGTCGAGCATCCCTGGAGATTCTGAACTCCCGCACCGAGGTCATAACGGCTCACCAGGATGTTGCCACCAAACCGATCTCGCTCGTCCGCAAGCCAAACGCAGCAAATCGCACAGCACCCCGCACAACCGCTACATCTGTTTCAACGCGGCGTCCCAGGGTCCAACCTTCTCTTCCAGGTTTTGATGCCTGATTCGGAAAGTGCGGGCTGTAGCGACCGCGCCATCTTGTGTTCGCTTCGTTCCAGGCGTTCCACCTCAACCATCCACTTCAACCGACCAGTGTGGGCCGATCATTTCTAACATGGGTGATCGGCCGGTCAGACAATTGGAGGGTTCCATATTGAAGAACCCAACACGCAACGACCTGCCACCATCTGGAACCATCCTGAATCTGGAACCTGACCACACAATCGCACGGAGGCGAAAAATGAGGTGGCTTGTAACGCTTGTGCTGCTTGCCGGAATATCGGTTGGCTCAGCGACTCTTAGAGCCGAGTGGGGAACTGTTCCATTTGACCCCCCAGCACCGCTCGCCCCGACCACTCCGCAGGTTCCTGCTCCACAAGTTGAGGCTGGCCGAGCCCCTCCCACAACCCCCCAAGTCGTACAGGGACAGTCTTCCGGCACATCCAGTTGCCAGGATGGTGGAAGCGCTCCCAAGACTAGTTGCCTCAAGAAACTAAAAAACTGGCTGTGTTTCTGCCCAACGGCTGGAGATGCTTTGCCCAAGCTCAGAGTACACCCCTACATTGGCCCATATACTGGGACGTTCGCCTGTACTTCGGCTCCCGGTTCTACTTGTGGTGGGTATCCTGGTTCTGCGTGTGGTGGAAAGACGGGATGTGCAGTTGCTCCTGCAAGTCCCCCTTCTGGCAACAGCGTGGGGAAGGGGCAGGTGCCTGTTGGGTCAGGACCGGTGGTCAGCGTTATGCCGATGGCTGCTCAAGGCAATATGCCGATGGCTGTTCAAGGCTATCCGGGGAGGGGTTGCCAGGGGGGAAGCTCTCAAACCGTCCCGATGAGTCAGATCCCAGAGGGGTCGGTATCGGTCGTGGAGGTGGAGTTTAGACGGGTCGGTTACGTAATCCATTCCGATGTTACTCCGTTGTCAGCGGAGTTTATTCCCGCTGTCTTGACGGCACGACAGGTCATAACCCCGGTGGATGCTTTGATGCGACGCAATCTCCAGCCATGAATACTTCGCGCGGTTTGGTTTGACACAAGCCCGAAGCGCCAGTTTTGAGGTTGCGCTTTTCCGGTTGTTATGCGAAAAGCCCGATACAAGCCCGAAGCGCCAGCGAGGGAAAGCTTTCCCTCGCTGGCGCTTCGGGCTTGTATGGATGGTGCTTTCGCACCATCGTTTCAACTGTGGACCTTTGGGCTTGAGCCATAAGCGCAACTTCAAAACTAGAGCTTCGGGCGTGTGTCTGAGTGGCCTGCGTCAAGCATAACACAGCGGGCCGACGGTCTTCCTCCCGTCGGCCCGCATCGTGGGTCACCCTCCAGGTGCTTTCATCTGTTCGGTGAGATTTTCACTGGCTGCCCGGTATTCGGATTCACAGTCATTCCCAGTCCAGGTGCGGGACTTGGAATGGCGTTGGGGACATAGGGTTGGGCGGGAATCATGTCATTGGGGCTTGGGAAGGGCAACTCGTTTGCCGGAGGCTGCATTTGCTGTGGCGCTGGACCGATGGGATATCCGCCAGGGATAACCATCGTTGAGCCTTGTGGTGGACACGGCACCGGCACTCCCGTGACCGCATCGTAGCAGCCTTCGGTCAGTGGTTTCCCACTCCCAACCAGTCGGCATGGCTGGTTGGCGATGTTTCCATTGGGATTCGAGGTGGTCCAGCAGTGTCCATCCCCACAGGTTTGTCGGCACCCGGCGGAAACCGCCAGGACGACTCCGATTGTCAGGATGGATGTCTGGCGATACATCGGATGAATCCCCTGGGGCAATCCTGCATTAGCCGCCGCCGGGTTTCGCAAGCGGCTTCGGCCACCTGGATTGGTGACTTGAATGAATTCTGCCTGTTCGGCGTAAATGAGCAATTCGAGGTGCTAAACAAAAACAAATCGACCACAAATCGCGGTGGGCGCTCTTGATGCAACCCGTCAGACTGGCGCAAACAGATCAGTTTTCCGCTGAGGTATAGAGATTACAACAAGGACGAGAGGCATTGAGCCAGCACATCGTGCGACGGTCACAGCTCGACTTACATATAGTTCGCACAGTGTAGAATGACACTTTTGGTTTTCGGTTTTCAGCCTTTCAGGCTGAAAACCAATACGGCTCTATCGGAAATCAATACGTCTTATTCCACACTGCACTGAGAATCATGATCTTCACTTGGTCAAATACTTATCGAACCAGTCGGCCAGGGTTTTGATGTCCTTGTCCATGCCACCCCAGCCGTGACCAGCATCCTTCTTCACCACCAGTTCGCACGGTACGCCTGCTTCCTTGTATTTGGCGATGATGATCTCTGCTTGTTGAATCGGGACGAGTTTGTCGGCATCGCCGTGGATGATCAGAGCAGGGGCCGATTCCTTCGAGACATGGTAAACCGGCGAGATTTGCTTGGCGATCTCCTTGCGTTTCGCCTCGTCGGTGATCTCGACGAACAGATTAGCCTTTCGGTCGAACTCGTGAAAATCGAATGGTGCCCTGAACCCCGAGAGAGTGCCGTTGCCGATCGCCAGCTCACCCTCTTTGCCGTAATTCAGAAAGTCCGTGGGGGGAAAGAAGCAGGCAACCGCGGCAACGCGCGACGACTCCCGATTAACTGGATCACTTGCATTCGGGTCTCCCGCTTTGAATGCCGTTCCTTGCATCAGCGACAGGTGACCGCCTGCCGAGCCCCCGGCAATTCCCAATTTGTCTGGGTCCACCTTGTATTTCTTGGCGTTGAAGTGAATGAACCGGACAGAGCGGTTCATGTCTTCGAGAACCTCGGGGATGGTAAACTTCGGCTGACTGCCGTGGACGACTGCAAATACCACGTATCCGCGATCGAGAAACTCCTTGATGAACCCGAGATTGATGCTCTCTTTGGAGGAGAACCATCCGCCGGACACACAGAAGACAATGCCCCGGCCGTTGGCTTTCTCCTTGGGGGCGAAGACATCCATCGTGAGAGCAACACCGAATTTTCGCCCGTATATCACATCCTCGGTGCGGGTGAATGTCGGCTCCTGAGCGTAGGTCGAAGTCGTCAGGACGATCGCCGCAATTGCGGCTGCAAAGCAACGGAAGAGCATGGGGTGACTCGCTGTGGAAAGGGAAGGTGATGGCGATCTTACCATATGGGGCAGGTGGTTCAATCCGCTACGCGGCAGGATGCCAGGAATCGCAGTCCGATTTCCCGATAGCGGATTGGGTCAGTTCGGTGGAGATCGAGGTGTCCCGCTCCTTCAATAACAACGACCTGCGCCCGTGAACCGATCCGTTCGGCCAGCGCGGTTGCTTCTGCTGGGGTAGCCAGTCGATCGTTCTCTCCAGCCAGAAGCAATACAGGAATATCTTTTGGAACGCTCGTACTGGCATCCAGCGGCGAAATACGATCCACGTCCCCAAGAACCAGCGGGGCGGTCAAGGAGAGCCCGGCATAAGCGACCCAACTCAGCAGGGGCGGCAAACGAGCGCGAGTGCGGTTGTGGACGGCAGTACGCAGGTCTCGATATGGACACTCCAGGGCATAGCCACCGACCCGGTTGCCCAGTTCGCTTGCAGCGAACATCGCCGCGGCGGAGCCTAGTGACCTACCCCAGATGATGGGCCGACCGGGACAGGTCTGTTCCAACCATGCAACCGCGGCAACGACATCGTGTCGGGCGGAATAGCCGAAGTCGTTCAAGTTGCCGGTCGAGTCGCCGTGGGCGCGAAGTGTAATGAGCAGTAACGGATAACTGGCCGCGGCCATCCATTCCGCCTGATCCAGACAATCCTCGCGAGTGCCACCGTTGCCGTGGAGCAATAGCACTGGCTGGCGATCGGGCCGCCCCGGGATGTACCAGGCACCGAGATCTTGCGCATCGTCTGTTGTAAGCCGAAGTGGTTGAATGCAACCCCATTCGATGACCGGCACCGATTCGGCGTGAATGGGAGTGGCTCGGTGGGTCAATTGGTCAGCAACGAGCCAGGAAGCGAAGAGCCAAAGAACGATTCCCAGCCCTGTGGCGATCAGAAACCGTCTTCGCCAGCCTCTGGGACGATTGCGGAGTGAGATCGCTTCGCTCGGTGGAATGGTCACGGTTTCTTGAACACGGGGAGTTCGATTTTTTTGACCGATTGGAGGTATTCGAGCGTCTTCTCGGCCTCCTTGCCGCCCATCTTGGCGTGGAGGTGCAATCCGATTCCGTGGGGCCCTTTCGCATCGATCAAGAGGGGGAACGCGGTGAGCAATCCCTTCACCACTTCAAGCTGGCCGAGCATGGTCGCACAGAAAATATCGATTCTGGCACCTTTTCCGAGCAGAAACTCGGCAATATCCCGACGACCCATATGCGATGCGGCTCCGAGTGCCGACTCGAAATCGCCACCGCCCCAATCCATGTGACTGTGCAACAGGCCGGGTTCGCGTTCGAGGAGTTTCTTGACCATCTCCAGGTCCATGTGGGCAAAGATGACAAAGTCTTGAATCAGAACGCGGTTGATCTGTGGTTTCTTCCAGGATGGTTGAAAGCCTGGCGTGGGGTAATCGCGTGTGAACGCGGCCTCCATCGGTATTGGGTGTGGCATGGGCGCTATCGCTGGCGTTTCAGCCGACAACGCTTCTGATCCGAGAACAACCGAAGCAGTCAACGCGGTTGCAAACGTGCGGCGATCGACAGGCTCGGACATGATGAACCCTCTGGGGGAAATGCGACACCATCAAATATAGCGACTCATGGAATCAAGGGGTGTGCGATCCGGTGTTGCTTCTCGACTCCGTCTGTTGCTGTTGGCTCTGCTGCTGGCGGAATGCTCGGTTACGGGCTTGCTGGTTTTGGGACTGGCTGCCTCTGCCCGTACCCTGTCCACCCTCCTGGCCTGACCACCCTGGGCTATCGGTTGGTTCGGCAAGGTCTGCGGGAACGCGATCCACCGGCTGCACATTCACCGTAACGGCAATTGTCTCGGTGGCATCACCCTTCCACACTCCGCGGTTCGGGGGTACATCGGAGAAATCGCGCCCAACAGCGGTAACAACATGCTCCGATTCCACCCACTTGCCGTGCGTAGGGTCCAGGTTCACCCAACCTACGGTTGAACCAGCCCAGAGCTGAACCCAGGCATGAGTAGCAAGCTCGCCGGGTTGATGGATATACCCGCTGACGTACCGAGCCGGGAGTCCGCGAAGGCGCGCCGCAGCCAAATAGAGGTGCGTGAAGTCCTGGCATACGCCAAGTCCCAGCGCCAGCGATTCCGATACGCGGGTGTGTGCTGCGGTCACTTTTTTTTCGTACCGCAATTGCATCCGAACGGCTCGCATGATTGCTTCAGCCACCTCAAGCAGTGTGGTGCAATCGCTGAGCGGCACCGCATCCGCGAACTCTCGCACCAACCGAGCAAAGTCCACTTGCGGGCTCGACCGAAGAAACTCCATTGCCTCCACTTGTCGCCCCAACTCGGGCAACCACGGAACCTCCCGGAGTTGCTCGGTCGCAATCGGGCGCTGTACCCGCACGCAGGCAGCAGCTCGGATTGCAATTTCCGTGTACGGTGTCAGTAGGTTAAACAGTTCAACTCTGTTCCCAAATCCATCCCGATATCCAGTAACGGGACTTGGTGGTGTGACCCGCAACTTATACCCCAGAACTGTCTGGTCATCCTGCGATAGCGGGGCTGTCCGCGTCTCGATGACCGACTCCGTGACCGGGGCCGAATACGTCAGACGTGTCTCGTGGTCGATTCGTAACAGCATGGAATTGGGAATTGTTGGTTGTTGGTTGTTGGTCGTTTGTTGGTAGGGAGTTGTTGTTCGTTGTTTGTAGTTGGTTGTCCGCACGAGTTCTTCCCAATCAACAATCCCCAACTCCCAACCAACAACCTCCTATGTCCGGAAATACGCCCGATGCACATCCCGGGCTGCTGCGGCGCAGGTATCCTGGACGCCGACTAGGAACGAACCGATCCCACGATGGAACAGCTCATCGACATCCATGTAACGGAGTTCCGAGTCGAGTTGACCAAGGTGGCGTTCGAGAGGTGCCCCATAGCCCGACCCGCCCGCGATTGCACGGAGTGAATCGAGGCACCGCCCAACACCAAACCGCATGCTCCGCGGGAAATCGACTTCCAGGAGTAGGTAGCGAACCACTCCAACCGGATCAATTCGCTCGCGAGCCTGTTGAAGGTACGACTCGTATGCCGAGGTTCCGCGAAGCAGACTGGCCCAAGGAGTTGCCGAGAACGCCTTTTCGGCACCATCGGCTTCTGCTACCGGGATAGGTATGCTTTCCGTGTGGTAGTGGACGTTAATCGCGCGACTCAGCACATCCACTCGCTCCAGATAACGCCCAAGCTGGAGGAAGTGATACGCCTCGGCTCGCGGCAAGGTGTCATCCACGAGTGCAGCGAACAGCACGCACTCCCGACGGATCCGATTCAGAAACCGCGTGGGGCTCGCTGCAAACCGTGCTTCCGCACGCGAGCTGTTCAAGAACAGGTAGAGCTTGTTTAATTGGCTCCATGCCTCTCCTGACACTGTTTCCTGAGTGCCCCGGGCGTTCTCCCTGGCGCGGGCAATCGTTTCCCGGATCGATACATCACTGCCACGATCGAACGTCAAAAACCGAACGATGGCTTCCCGGTGTTCACCAACCGACCGGGAAAAGCTTCCATCGGCGGGTGGATCGGCCAGGCCGCGGGATTCAGCGAATCCCGCCTGGGCGTTGAGCATCAGGAGGACGTTATCGAGCGGTCCTGCGCCCGTGGCCTGCGATCCCGTCTCCAGTTCCATCGAGAAGGCGTCTTCCAGAAGCCGCGCCACTCCCTCGGCACGCTCGACGTACCGACTGATCCAGTAGAGGTTTTCCGCAACGCGACTGAGCATGAACGTCGGTCTCCAGCGCAGAACTCGGAACTCGGAATGCGGAGTTAAAGAACGAAAGCTCTCGCAATCTTCTTTTCTTCTGTTCAGCGTTCAGCGTTCCGAATTCCGCGCTCGTGCATTAGATCCCCGCTCCCTGTTGAGCCATCGGCCCGGCGTCTTCACGGAGTACCCATGTGTCCTTGCTTCCGCCACCCTGCGAACTGTTCACCACCAGGCTCCCGCGGGGCAATGCAACGCGGGTGAGCCCACCAGGGAGGACGTGGATTTCCTCTCCGAACAGAACGAATGGCCGCAGGTCGATGTGTCGACCCTCGATTTTCGATCCACCTTCCACAATGGTTGGTGACTGACTCAGAGTGATCGTTGGCTGGGCGATATACCCGCGAGGGTTGGCTTCGATCTTGGCGCGGAACTCCTCACGCTGGGCACTAGTGCTGGCCGGGCCGATCAGCATCCCGTACCCACCAGAAGCATCGACTGCCTTCACCACCAGCTTGTCGAGGTTTACCAGGATGTGTTGCTTGTGAGTCGGGACGACCGGTCGGAAGGTTTCCACGTTTCCGAGGATCGGAGTCTCGCCGAGGTAATACTGAATCATGTTTGGGACGAACGGGTAGATGCCCTTGTCATCCGCAACCCCGGGACCGATCGCATTCACCAGCCCGATCCGTCCGGTTCGATATGCTCCCATCAGACCAGCTACCCCGAGTTGCGAATCCCTGTGGAAACAGAGTGGATCGAGGTAGTCATCATCAATTCGCCTGTAGATCACATCCACGCGTTCGAGTCCGCGAGTTGTGCGCATGAAAACGCCGCCGTTGTCCATGACGAGGTCGCGGCCTTCGACCAGTTGCACACCCATTTGTCGGGCCAGGAATGTGTGTTCGTAGTACGCCGAGTTGAACGCTCCGGGCGTCAGCACCACAATCGTCGGATTCATGACACCGGGTGGGGCGGCGTGTCGGAGTACGGCAAGTAAGTTGGCTGCGTAGTCATCAACTGGGCGAACCGCGTAGTCCTCGAACAGGAACGGGAACGCCTGTTTCATCACCTCGCGGTTCTTCAACACATAACTGACGCCGGAAGGTGTGCGGCAATTATCTTCCAGAACGAGGTAATTGCCTGTCGGGTCGCGGATCAGATCGATCCCCGAGACGTGGATGTAGATATCGTGTGGTACCCGGATGCCGTTCATCTCGCGGCGATAGCCGGAGGCACCAAACACGAGTTCGGCAGGCACCACATTGTCTTTCAGAATATGCCGTTCGTGGTAGACATCG
>DASZJS010000036.1:0-6928 GCA_035947935.1 Gemmata sp.
TAACGCACGCGCCAGATTTCCGCCCCCGTTTTGGGATCGAGCGACATTACCACATCGCTGCCAGGAGCAATCACTTGCTCTTGCCCCGCGACCGTGATGACCAGTGGAGTGCAAAATGAGAATGTCTTCTTGGCACTGACGTTCCGCGGTGTTTGCCAGACCACATTGCCCGTCTTCCGGTCGAGTCCAACAACGACCTGCTTCTCAACCCCATCGATCGTGAAGATAAGCCTGTTCCCGGCGAGTACAGGCGACCCACCGTTTCCATGAATGGGGGTGTATTTGAGAGTTTGATTCGCCCACACCAGACTGCCATCCTGGGCATTCAGGCAGGCAGTGCCCATGTGGCCGAAGTGAACGAACACCTGGCCCCCATCCACGAGAGCAGTCGGGCTGGCGTGACTGTTCTTTGTGTGAATCCCCGGAGCTGTCTTGCCGTCCTCCTGGAAGATTTCCTTGTTCCAAAGAATCTGACCGGATAACGCCGCGAGACACACTACGCGCAGGGAGTAGTCTCCCATGCTGTCGCCGGGAACCGCCGTGGTTACATAAACCTTGCCATTGGCCACAACCGGAGATGACCACCCATTCCCTGGAAGTTCCTTGCGCCAAGTGACGTTTTTTGTTTTGCTCCATTCCGTCGGTAGCTTGGAAGCATCCGCGTGTCCATTGCCTTCTGGGCCACGGAACTGGAACCAATCTGCCGCGAACACTGGGCTTGCGATCAGAAACGAAACAACCAACCCGAAGGTCAAACGGTGCATGGTGAGAACTCCGACGGCAGGGTCGGGGACGATTCCCCGGTGTTGTTTGGGAGGGTATGAATTAACTTATCGCAACAAAGGGGGAAGGGCATGTGGAAAACGCAATGCAACTTGGCGTTTGCGTTAATGATAGCGCAAACCAAAGACACCTGACAAAGAGTATTCAAGACGCGATACCCCCGAGAAGCGGATTGTAGCGGTGGGATCGCTTGAAAGGACTGCGGGAACTGGTTATGAGGACTCCTTTACTCAACGCGAATCCGTTATCATTTCACACATTCCAACCGCCTGACGCCTACGGAATCTGCGGTGATTCGCTTCAACTGCACCAACTGCGGCCGGTATTACGAACTACCGAACGCGATGCGCAAACTCCCACTTCTGTGCAAGGGGTGCGGCCAACACCTGGATGTACCCGAACCAACTCCGGACCCGGAACCGTCCGAAACCCCCGAAACACTTCCATCGCCGCTCAAACCTTCAGTCCATCCAATCGTGCCCCCATCCGAGAGTAATGATAAACCGTCAACAGCCATGGTTGGGGAGAACGCTCCAGTTCTAGGGTCTAAGCCTGCATCACCTGTATATGACCCGGCGGAGACACCCGAGACAACGAGGACGAAGCCACTCTCCATTGTCGTGGACACGATTGTCGGTCTGGTTCTGCTCGTGCTTGGGGGATTGCTTGGAGAGGTTCTGGCAAGGAAATCGACAGGCGATGTGTGGCGCGATGCCGGGACTGCACCAAAGTTCCCGCCAATCGACCTTCTGATGTGGCTGGTACCGCCGTTGATGCTTGGACTGATATACGGTCTACTCATCTCTCGTCGAAAAAGCCTGGGTGGATGGCTCCAACGAAGAGGCAAAATCTAAAGAGACCTGGCATACTCCCGTTTCACTTTTCCACTGGAGCCTGGGTTGGTCGACGGCCTGGCAGCGCTATGGCCGGAAGATCAGCTGTCGGGCTGCTGTTCACCACTCGAGCGCGGATTGCCACGATGCGCTGTCGGGGATGTCCGTTTGCTTCGACTCCGAACAGAACCGCCCCAAGCGTTTCCTGCTGATCCGCGATACATCCAATAACCAGGCATTCCTCAGGGCGAAGCGTCACTTCAAATCCGAATGCCGAGTATTTTTCAGTTGGCACTTCTTCATATTTGGTGAACTGAGTGCCATCCTCACTCGGTCGAAATCGATCTTGTCTGCTTCCATGCTGAATCTGTGGTTCACACCACACTTTCACCCGTCCCTCTCCCAGTGACTGTGGCCTAACGAGAACGCCACAACGAGCCTCCTTCAACGAAACCGATTCCGATTTCCCGGCAAGGTCGGACAGGATATCGAACTCGCAGGCTTCGATTGGCCCGGCGGTTGGGATTACCGTCTCTTTGCGATTGCTGAACGTTATGAGGTGGGGATGGTCCACGACATCTGCCTTGGTTTCGAGCATTGTCTGAAATTGGGTCGGCAGCATCCCCGTCAGGATGCCAGCACGGATTCCGTTCTCTGCAAGGAGCGAGCGGATTTCCGGTGACCCGGCAGGGAGTGTGGATGTCCAGAGATCGCGATCGAGGAAGACATCTCCGATGGGTCGTTCGAGAAGAACATATTCGACGATCAGGCTATCCGCGGGAATTGCAGGCGCGAGTGACCGGGCGATGCTTGGCGTGACAGGTCGATCGGGCGAGGTGAAAAACTTTTCACACCCCAAACCCATGACCACCGCGCACAGAACAATTGCCCACGTTGCCCGCGGCATCCATCCCACCTTCTTGCAATAATCGTTAGTATGATCCGCGGTGACATACCTAATGCAGATTGAGACGTCAATGCCGATTCCGAAGTCGCGGGTTGTTTGAATATGGCTTTGGGTTTGGAAGTTTGTCGACGTGGTACGGCACGTGCGACCGCTGGATTGGGACAGCTTCATTCCTCAAACAAAGCCTAACTCAGGATCGGGTTCGTATTTTGAGGATAAGGCCGGCATCCAGAGATTGTTTTCCCGGGCAGCATCACTGGAATTTTCTGGTTATTCGACCGCCGACTTGTGACGCATGGAACCGGTACACTCATGAATCCCCTCTGGCAACTGACTCTGGCCCGGTTTCGGGAGTTCTACCGGGAACCGGCAGCTGTGTTCTGGGTGTATGGCTTCCCGTTGATTCTGGCGTTTACGTTGGGGATGGCGTTCCGAGAGAAGCCTGTGCCACCCAGCGTGATCGATGTGCAAGCCGATCCGGCCGATCCCTCCGCAAGTGAGCGATTGAAAGAGAAGCTCACCGATGCACGGCTGGTTGTGAGTATAAACGATGAGGCCAACTCCCAGAAGAGGTTGCGTACCTCGAAGATCGACTTGATTGTCGTTCCGCGACCTGGCAGTGCTGCTGGGTTTGAATTCGTATTTGATGGGACTCGTTCTGAAAGTGTACTGGCTCGGAACGTGGCCGATGGCGTGCTGATGAGGGCGATGAATCCGAGCTTGCCGATCGCGGCCGAGCACCCGGTTAAGGAACCGGGCGGGCGCTACATCGACTTCCTGATTCCGGGTTTGTTGGGGATCAATCTCCTCGGTGGTGGATTATTTGGAGTGGGATTCGTCGCCGTGGATATGAGGGTGCGAAAGTTGTTGAAGCGATTCCAGGCAACGCCCATGCGGCGATCGGACTTTCTGCTCAGTCTGATGATCAGTCGAGTGGTTTTCACGTTGGTGGAGATCACATTATTGTTTGTGTTCGCGTATTTGGTTTTCGATATTCGGGTGCGCGGTAATGCGATGGCATTGCTGGCATTGATAGCTGCTGGTGGAGTCAGCTTCGCGGGAATCGGTTTGCTGGTGGGTTGTCGGGCACGAACATTGGAAACCGTTTCGGGGTTGGTGAATGCAGTGATGTTACCGATGTATGTGTTCTCGGGTGTGTTCTTCTCAGCCTCGCGATTCCCGGAAGAGATTCAACCGTTAATTCGCATCCTGCCGCTGACTGCACTCAATGATGGATTGCGGGAAGTGATTAACGATGGGGCTGGCTGGGGGGCATTGATGTATCCGCTCCTGGTGCTGGGTGTGTGGGGCGGGTTGAGTTTTGCCATCGCCCTCCGCTTCTTCCGCTGGCGATGACCATGCCAGGTATTTGTGAGCAGATTCAAGAACGATTCAGTTGAACCAACAACTCATACCGTGTGAACGCGTGAACGATATTTTGGGTGAGTTCCTGGGAACGATGATGCTCGTCCTGTTGGGCGATGGGGTCGTCGCTGGGGTGTTGTTGGCTCGCTCGAAGGCTCAGAACGCCGGGTGGATTGCCATCACTGCGGGGTGGGCCTTTGCAGTTATGGGGGGTGTTTATACGGCCCGAGCAGTTGGTGCCCCGGGATTCATCAACCCCGTTGGCCCGCTTGCTGGGGTGCTGACGGGATCGCTGGCTCCTGAGAAGGCTATCGGCTATGTCGTTGCGGAGTTTTGTGGAGCCTTCGTAGGTGCCATTTTTGTTTGGCTGCATTACTTGCCGCACTGGGCGGAGACACACGACACCACGGCAAAGCTCGCGGTCTTCTGCACTGCGCCTGCAATCCGTTGGCCTGCTGCAAACGTCCTTAGCGAAGCCATAGCCACGTTTGTGCTGGTGTTCGTGGGGGCTGCGATTGTCGAGAAGGAGATTGGCCGCGGCTACGTAGCGCCCCTGGGCGGGGCATTGGTATGGGGCATTGGCTTGAGTCTGGGGGCAACGACCGGCTATGCAATCAATCCTGCGCGCGATCTCGCTCCACGTCTGGCCCATGCAGTTCTACCCATCGCGGGGAAGGGTTCGTCCGATTGGGGCTATGCCTGGGTGCCTGTCGTTGGCCCAATTCTCGGAGCGAGTCTCGCTGCGATCCTGGCCCGCGCCACGATGACCTTTGGCTGAGTTCCTCTCCCCACAGTAGGCTCGATTCACGGAGCCTCTCATCGTGCCAGTGGTTTTCAACGATAAATCTCAAGTCTTCATCGTGAATCTCCTCCCCAACTCAACACAAAATCGGGTAAAAGACAGAAACACTCGCGCACATCTCGTAACCGTTCGGTGCCTGGGAAGAGAGGACGCTCAATGGCCACTCCCGAATCCACCGGGTTGGACCGGTTCAGGAGCTACCTACTCGTTCTTGCCCGGGCTGGACTTGATCCCAGGGTCCGTCCGAAGATTGATCCCTCGGATGTGGTTCAACAGACGCTTCTGGAAGCCCATGCGGCGGTCGATCAGTTCCGTGGCGAAACAACCTCCGAGTTGGCTGCATGGCTGCGACAGATCATGGCCCGCAACCTTGCCAACCTGGGACGGGATTTCACCCGGGCCAAGCGGGATATCCGTCGGGAGGCCAAAGCCCCCGACAACCCAGATGAGTCGAATGCACGTCTGGAAGCTCTTCTTGCGGCTGGTGGCTCATCGCCTAGCCGACGGATGGATCGTGCGGAACAGTTGCTACGTCTCGCTACTGCCTTGCAACACCTTTCGCAAGCCCAGCGGGAAGCCGTTGAACTGCGATACCTTACCGGGCTCCCGCTTGCGGATATTGCTCAGCAGATGGATCGGACGGCCCCCGCTGTGGCCGGTCTCCTTCACCGAGGGTTGGCCCGGCTTCGTGAACTCCTTGAGGAATCGGACCCAACATGAACGCACCAACCGATCCCCGACTCAGCCAGATCATTGCCGAGTTTCTCCAGGCGATCGATGCCGGGACTTCCCCCCATCCCGAAGATTACGTACGCCGCTACCCCGATCTCGCGGAGCAGCTTCGGGGGTTTTTCTCCGATCAAGAGAAAATGAATCGGCTCGCGGCACCCCTCCGGCCCGATGACCCGGATGCCACGCAACCACCCGGCCCCGACTTACATTCGGCGACATTGACCCACGCCCCACACGGGGAAGCGGGAACTGGCCAGACGGGATCGGTCGGTACGATCCGTTATTTCGGCGATTATGAGCTGATCGCGGAGATTGCTCGAGGAGGGATGGGCGTTGTCTTCAAAGCACGTCAAGTGACTCTGAATCGAACCGTCGCGGTAAAGATGATCCTGAAGGGAGAATTTGCGGGTCCGCAGGATGTACAGCGATTCCGTGCAGAAGCCGAAGCAGCGGGAAATCTGGATCATCCCAATATCCTGCCCATTCACGAAGTCGGCGAACACGAGGGGCAGCAGTATTTCAGCATGAAGTTGGTCGAGGGTGGAAGTCTTGCGAACAAGCTTTGCGAGAACCCCCATCCCACAATCCAATCTCTTGTGGAACTGCTTTCCCGGATCGCGCGGGCAGTTCACTTCGCCCATCAGCGGGGCATTTTGCATCGCGACATCAAACCCGCCAACGTGCTGATCGACCAGGATGGCACTCCCTATATCACGGACTTCGGTCTCGCCAAGCGTGTCGAGGGCGATTCAACCCTCACGCAGAGCGGAGCGATCCTAGGCACCCCGAGCTACATGGCTCCTGAGCAGGCGCGTGGGGAACGGCAGCTTTCAACAGGTGTTGATGTGTATTCCCTCGGGGCGATCCTTTACGAGGTCGTTACTGGGCATCCGCCGTTCAAGGGAGCATCCGTGGTTGATACTCTCATTCAGGTTCGCGAGAAGGAACCCGAACACCCGCGGAAGCTGAACCCGAACGCTGACCGCGATCTTTCCGTGATCGCTCTCAAGTGTCTGGAGAAAGACCCCTCCCGACGATACGAGAGCGCCACGGCCCTGGCAGATGATCTCGATCGATGGTGCCGAAGTGAGCCCATCACTGCCCGCCCAATTGGTGCGCTGGAGCGCGGACGAAAATTGATCCGACGAAATCCTGTCGTCGCGACATTAGTCACTCTTCTTAGCATTGCCGTGGTGTTTGGAACCACCATATCAACATTCTTCGCGATCCAATCTTCCCACCGAGCTGTGCTTGCCGAGTGGAACGAGAAGGATGCGCTCGACAACTTGGCTCTGGTCACCAAGAAGGAAGGAGAACTCCGCGATGCCCTATCCAGAGTAACCGCCGAACAGGAGAGAACGCAAAAGGCCAACGCCGCGTATCACGTGGAACGCCGCGCGGCGTACGTCTCCGGTATGGGTCAGGCTGCGAATGAATGGGCCGGGAACTACCCTAGTCGGATGCTGCAACTGCTCGATGCCTGTCCCAGCGATCTCCGTAACTGGG
>DASZJS010000037.1:0-6586 GCA_035947935.1 Gemmata sp.
TGGCGGCCCTCCATCGACACTGTCATGATGCGGTGCATGGTCCGGGCGGATCTGAACCGTTACGGTCTTCATGGGTGATGATGACCGGGAATGCTTCTTCGCCTTGGCGCTATCTTGCTCATACATCCGATTGCGTCGTAAGTCCTGCAATCCTGGAAGTGCATTCGGCGACCGCCTGTGCAATGTCGGCGGCCTCATACAACTCCTTTGCTTCTCGCCAGAGACGAGTAGCTTCTTGGAAGTTTCCTGTTGCCTCCTTCAGAATAGCAAGCGGTCGAATCGCGTTTGCCAAATCGAGCTTCTTAGTGTCCATGTGACCGCGATAAAGAGAAAGAGCCTCAAGGTAGCACACTTCTGCCTGAGTCAATCGTTTCGCGTCCCGGTGGATGTCCCCAAGGTGTCGGATCGTATGTGCCAGGGTGAGCGGCTCGCCTTCCTCGCGCGCAAGTGCAACGGCCTCCTCATACATCTGATGAGCGATCTGGTTGCGTCCCAGATCGCGTTCAATCTGTCCTAATGCCTTGAGTGACAGTATCAATTCGTTTCGCACTCCAGTACGGCGACAGATGGCAACCGCTTCGGTCAGATCGCTCAGTGCATCGGTAAGTCGATGCTCTCTTCGCGCTAGGGAAGCCTGGTCAATCAGTTGCTTGATCTGAGGTAACATGCTGCCTCGTTACTCCTCAACCCTGATCTCTTTCCACGGCAACACCACCTCTGCCGGATGGTCGAACACTTGAAGCGTGCCGTTGACGGTTACTCGCCAGCCCTCTTTCACCGCATCACTCACTTCCTTGACCCATATTTTGAGTGATTCGCTGCACTTGGGACAAACGACAGGATCCGGCAGTGTCCTTTCTCCGGGTCCCCCTAGAACATATTCTGTTGTTTGGATATAGAGTGTCAGCGTGTTCACTTCGCCGCACTTCGGACAGTTTGCAATTTCAGTTATGGTAGCCACTGCTGACTCCTCAACGGGCCGAACTACTGATTCTCTAACTCTCCGTCGGATAGTAAGACTTCCCTTCTAGTCTGGTCGACGTTGAGAATCCTCACCACTTAGGTAATCGGAAAGGAAAACTGCCCCGTTTTCGCTTCCCCGAATCAGGGATGCCGTGCTTGCAAAACTTAAGTCATTCTTCGAAATAGCCCGATGACACTCTGTCCTCATGGATGTTGCGGGTAAATGTCTTTTTGATTGACAACCAGAACAACCGTATCTTCGCGGAGCAGTGCTAGGTAGAACGGATCGGGTTTGGTGGGATCGCTGTCTTTGGCTCGGACGAAAACAGCCACGCCTTTCGGTTTGGCGAGTGACTTAAATACCGCATCCTCGTCAGCACCTTTACCTTCCACACCGAAGGCTTGAACTGTTTTGCCCAGGGTTAACTTCGGAGAATTGCGCCAGTTCATGACGAGCTTGTGAGCGGTGGTGACGAAGCGCCGATTGCCACGGCGAGAACGATTCGCTGCCATGAGAACCACCTCCGGGGTAAGAGAATCCTTCAATTCCCATCTTCCCTAGAAGCGGCAGGTATGGTTGTTTTTTTCAGAGATTGACTACATACCAGCGGTTCGACGAGTTGGGTACCCATGGCTTGCCAATTAGCGACCCGACCCCACCGCTTACTCCGGCCTCAGACCGAGGCGGATCAGAGTTCGCACACCGAGGTACGTCCAACTGTAAACATAATTCTGATGCACCGAATCCCAAGTTACACGAACCAGCTTCAGAGCGAGAAGATGGCGATCCGCCGCGTCCATTGCTGCGCGGGCCCAAACCGTATTGCCTTCGTCATTCCAGAATTTGTCATACCTGGCACACATTCTGGCCACCCTCATGGATTCGGCGTCGAGAGACCCGATGATATCCTCGACTGCCTCATGCTCACTGCGGACGGCGAGGCGAATAGCCTGCTCAACGGAAATGCGAAGTTGCCTCTTGGTCTCATCCAAACCAACAGTTGACTCAGGGTCTGCAGTATACCGGATCGGGAATCTGCGACTCTTTAGGTCGAATATCTGCTGATCTGCCGGACCGTAGTGTTCGTTCATCACTCCAATGATGCGATCCCAACCGATTGTCGCGGATGCAAAACCGAGTTCCAGCATGACGTTTGGGTTGGGCAGCAGCTTACGCTCACGGTCGAATGAGGTCAGAAGGCTTGCGCCGACGAACGTTACATCAGCCACAAAAACCGCGCATCCCTTAATCTTTGAAAAGATCGTTGATGCTATCTCGGGAGTGCCCGAAACACCTCGAGTGTCATAGTCGAGTCATGGCGAGTCCTCAACTGACAGATCGTTCCTGATACTCTTGCATGCACCATCGAGCACTTCTCAGATAAGAAAGCGGTTTAATCCGGTCGGAGTATCATTTTGCCAAGCGTAGAAGACAGTAAGTTCCAAACCGCGCTCATTGAAGATCGTGGGACGATCGGGCTTCGGCACCTGGAGTCGCGAACACGCAGCATGTCTCTCGAATATCTCGAAGACTGCCTCGATATTGCCACGTTCTGGAGAGCATACCTCAACCAGCGCGTGGTCCCGAAATGCGTAAATGACAAGGCTACCACCGGCGCTTCCGTTGCTCTCCCGGTAGGTGGCCGTACCATTGGCCTTTCGATAGTCGGCCAAAAACTCCTCGGATGAATCGTGGTCCCACGTTGAGTCACCGATTTCGACGCTCATGGTCTCGGTCGAAGATGGTTTCCCCCGATTGGTCTTCGCTCGGAACACTTCGATGGCTTCCCGCAGAACCTCTTCCGAGAATCTCGTGCGCTCGTATCGCTTTGATTGTTTCATCGCTCCCCCGAGGGTACTCCAGTCGCTGCGGCCGAACGATGAAGCTCAGCAGCGGCGGGGGCCGAGTGAGGTACACACCTGGGAAAGCCTGCGTGCCCCCGCCGACTGCTGCAGTGCCTGGATACTTCTCAAGGCCTCGTTGACGGCGGGCCGGACTTATCGCCAGCGACAATTTCAGAACGAGTGTAACGCGCCCTTTGCGTGAAGGGAACAATGAGAGAAGTTGAAGGGAACGAACCTTCTGGGTGGGTAACCGTTTCGCGAAGCGGTTCGCTGACCGCGTTGCCCAAATCACATGTTGAAAACAGCGGCGGTCGGGAGAACCAACCGGGCGGAATCGTCCGCAGGGTTCTCAAGGACGGTCGTGAGGGGGGGTTGGTGGTGGATGAGTTTCAAACGCACGTCTAATACTAGGGATTATTGGGACATGTTCCTGTAAGTCGCGGGCGGGGATGGTGTGTTGGTGTGGAGGAGAACGTCAGATCAATCGGACGATTGGCGGGGAAGGGCAGGGGGGTCAAAACAAGAGCTGGGGTGTATCCCGGGGTGTATCCGAAAAGTCCGCATTCACGAATTAACCAGGATTTCTAGGAGACTCTGAAACTCTGTTACGGTCTCGAAAACCGTTTATGCCGAAAGGCATACGAGGGTTCGAATCCCTCCCTCTCCGCTTGAGAAAGCAAGAAACCCCCAGCGATTGCTGGGGGTTCCTTTTGCCTCATGCTCGCTTGTTCAAGGAGATGCTGTCCAAAATCCACTCTCGCATCCAAAGGCATTTTCTTGACGCCCTGGGTTTGTGGTCCTATTCTTCGGAAATTGTCCAAACAACACGGACTAATTGACGCTGGTGTATCGTGAGCGTTCACTTCACCATTGATCGGGCTGCTCGATTGGTCGCATATGTGGTTGATGGGACCGCGACTGAAGACGAAGCCCGCGAGTTCCTGGATTCTGTTCTCGCACACCCCGACTTCGAGACTGGGTTCAATTTCCTCGGTGATCGCCGCGGCGTTACAGCGGTTCCCGACTCGACCTACATCTACGCGGTTGCAGTCGAGGTCAACCGCCACCATGCTGACCTGGCCCCGTGTCAATGGGCAGTCATCGTGTCGAGCGATGTGGCCTATGGGATGACCCGAATGTGGGGGCTCCTCACGACCGATTCCGGAGTGAAAATCATTCCATTCCGAACTGCTCAGGTAGCTACCGCCTGGCTCGGTCTGTCCCCACGACATGCACCCCTTCTCTTAGTACCTGTCGCATAGCCGATTCCCGGCTCAGTTCGGAGGCCACCGCAAACGGCCTCTGCCATTCTGCCGACGCTGCCGTGGGTCGCTGGTAACTAGCCCTGGTAATACGGCTCTACTGGCCGAAGGATGAGGTGCTCACAGGCAAATGGCAGCCGCAACTGACCATGTGATGAGAGAGCGGATTGTCAGCGAATCGACGCATTCAACATTTTCTGCCGAACCCATATCAGGTTCGGTTGCCACCTTCGCGCATGACGTCTGCACAGTCTGGCCTCTGTGCAATAGGGTAATCAGGGCCATAAACACGGCCCGGCGTCGTTGGTCTGCGAGGGTTATCACGTCTTCCTAATAGGGCCGTTCTTTCTTGACCGGTTTGCCCAGCGCTGCCTTGCGGATGGTACTCATCCGCCGGGCCTCCTTCCGGGACCGAGCCTCGCATGGCTTCTCGTAGTACTCGTGTGCCCTGAGTTCCTTCTTCATCCCACTGCGTTCGATCAACTTCTTGAAACGACGCAGAGCCAGACCAATGGGCTCTCGGTCATGAACGCGCATCCGCAATCCCATTTCGCCTCCCGGTATAACGTCCAGCAGGGAACTTTATGACTCTGCGCTGCTATCCGGTACCCGAATCGCCCGATTCTGGCCGTTTCTTTGGAGTTTTGCAGGTCAAGGCCTCTCTCTGTGGTTCAGTCGCATCGACACAAGGGGCTGCTGGTTCTTAGGCAGATCACAGTGGCATCCGGCCGGATTGCTACGTGCTGGACATGGTGGAATCGAATCGGGGTGCCGTCGTTATCGAATCGAACAAGCATCGTCGCGTCGCGATACGAAAGAAGCAGCTTTCCGATGCTGGTAGCGCACATGCTTCATTGAGGTTGAATATGATCCTGAAAGTGACCGGTGTAATCTCCATCGCGTTTTGTATTCTCGCTGGGAGTTTCATCGCCGTCATGTCGATTGTCGGAATGGTGAAAAGGACTCAATTCTCTTCTTTTATCTCTCGTGTGGTGCGACTCTGGTGTTAGCTGGCGTAATTATCCTGCAGAGGATGACTCAACCTCACGTTAAGCGAAACGAAGTCGAGGAAGAGGAGGGCTGGTAACGCCGCCCTGTGAGCTACACGTCTCCGAGGCCGGTATCCAAAACAAACGACCATGCAGATACTAGCACTTAGGAGACAGATTGAGGCGATCGAGAGCGACTATTCGAATAAGTGCCAGTTTGTTGTCCATCATCGCACTGAATCGCAGGTCTTGATCTTCAGAACAAGACAGCCATGTGCAGTTTCCGACGTATTACTACGCTATGAAGACAGAAGCCTCAAGCAAGTTCTTCAAGTGTCAGTTATTCGGACACAATTCCAGGTCCGTCGATTTTCTACATAAAGATATCCACTCTATATCAATGCTACTGACCAGGAGAAGAGCAACGTAACTCTCGGTCTTGTATGTCGTTGAATCAAAACTGCAAGAAAGACACTACCATTGGCACGCAGTCTGCATTCACTTCCCACATCGCTTAGATCATTCGCCCATGACATCGCCTAAATCCCCCCTAAGGCCTGTCTGGGTGATTGCTCCCGACCGCGCCCATTGGTCGGAGAGTCGTCATATATCTGCGACAAAAGTTCCGTTTCGCCCGCGGAACTCCGCCCGAGTTGAGTTTAAGGATGAGCATTGCTTAACCTCCTCAATCCGGGCGGTTTTTTTCTTACATCGCCTCGACTCAACCATCATAGGAGGGACTTCCGATGCGTCGTCTTTGCCACAGTCTGGTATCGTTCTTGAAGAACGAAAATGGCCCGACAGCAGTTGAATATGCAGTCATGCTTTCACTCATCGTTGTGGTCTGTATTGCCTCGATTACCACACTTGGAAAAAACGCTAACCAGGCTTTCAGTTTTGTTGGCTCCAACATCAAGGGCTGATAACAACGAATCCTGAAACCGCGCATTTCAGTTTGGTGCGGTTTCAGGGAATGTGGACCCTTAAGCCTCACCTCCACCCCCTTCCGCCGCTCTTCCCGAGTCACGATATCCACCGAGCCAGTGGGGGCGGTTTCTTGCTTCAAGCCGGGTAAATTTCCAGGACGAAGTTTCTTGACCCAGGTTTCCAGAATCTCTCCCAGTTTGAAACACGAAGCCGCCCTATTGCCGTCACATCCCTGAGTTCATGTTGATCTCTCAGTGGCCATTGGCTAATTCCCCTGTAGCTTTCTTGAACACAGCAAGAGCTTCTCATGATCGCCCGTTGCGGTTCACGGATCGTTTCGCTGTTTGCACTGGCCAGCGTATCCTTATTGGCGATCTCGGAACCGCTTGCTGCCCAGATTCCATCTCCTGATCTTCGGGCACAACTTCTAGGTACCGGACCCTATTCAGTTCCCAGCACACCATACACAGCTTCCGGCCAACAAGACGTGGGAAATGAGCCAATCACTCAGGCAGTAGTATCCGGAGTCGTTCCCACCCCGTCAGACAGTGGAGGAGAGGTACCGCCCCCGCCGCCTGTTTCCGGGGGTTCGGGTGGGGC
>DASZJS010000038.1:0-6739 GCA_035947935.1 Gemmata sp.
CGCCTGATTTGTGCAGAGTTTGTGGCAGCCAGACGGCTGTATCCACGGTCCCGGTATCGCCGCCGCCTCTGCCCGCCTCCGCAAATCCTGTCGAATTGGAGAGATTCCTGAGTCGGTTCCGTAAACCACTTTTCTTTCTCATAACACTTGGTGTTGTCCTTTCCGTTATCGGGATCATCCTGAGCACCCGGAAAGACGACATCCAAACGCTCGTCTTGCGGATTGCTCTTCTCGCACTGAGCTGCGTGGCCACTCCACTATTGGCTGCCCGCAAAGGTTATGACTGGATTGTGTGGGTGTTCGGGGGCAGCGTCCTGGGTCTTCTGATACTCGCATTTCTTCCATATGGAAATGCTCCGGGACTTACTCCGGAACAGCAGAGAATGGCACAACAGAACGGTAATTCGATCGGTATCATCCTCTCGTTGCTGTCCGCGTGCATCGTCTTGATATCGGTCATCACACTACTTCTACTGTGACCGTCTCCGTGAAACAAACGACCAGAGGTATTTTGTGCGACTGGAACAGAATCGATTCGATTCCCAAGTTTCCTGACCGCCTTTGGTTGGGAGTGATAAAGTAGAAAGCAATAGAGTGCATCGATCATCGTAGCACTCCCAATCTGTATCGCTGACCAACGAGATGGCAGACTGTCATGGATACAGGCAATACTACATTCAATGCTGTTGCGGAACGTGCGATCAAATTCATTCCCAATGAAGGAACGATCGGGCTGGGTAGCGGCAGAGCGGCAGCGGCATTCATTCACGCGCTCAGCAAGCGAGTGATTGCTGGACTCCGGATTCAGTGTGTGCCGACCTCCAAAGCCTCGGCGACCCTAGCGGCTCAACTCGGTATCCCCCTCGTCACGCTCGATGAAGTGAATGCGCTTGATGTGGCTGTCGATGGTGCCGATGAAGTCGATCCTCAAGGCAATCTGATCAAGGGGTTGGGCGGGGCGCTCGTGCGCGAGAAGATTGTGGCAGCGAGCGCTCGGAGGCTCATCATCGTTGTCGGCGTGGAAAAACTGGTGCCGGTTCTGGGTACGCATGGCATTTTGCCAGTGGAAGTTATTCCCTTTGGTCTGAGCTTGTGCTCTCGGAGGATGATTGGCCTGGGGCTCGCCTGTCGGCTCCGACTAAGCAATGGGAAAACCTTTGTGAGCGACAACGGCAACTACATTCTGGATGTGCAGGTTCAGGCGATGGATAAGCCCAACGAACTTGAGCAAACGATCCGCGCGATACCGGGAGTCGTCGGAACGGGGCTTTTCCTCGGCATGTCTCCTACGGTACTCATCCAACGTGGCGAAAGCGTCGAAGTCCGCGAACCCCGCACAACTGGCTAGCCCGAGCTAATCCGAAGACATTGCAGCGCAGACTCGCCATAGTGCTGTCCGAACCGTACACTTCTCCCCGATGAAAACACTCAACGAATTTCGCGAGATTTACCACCTTCCTCTGCCCGAGTTGATCCTTCGGGCAGCAGAGGTCCACCGCAAGCACCGCGATTACTCGGATGTCCAACGGTGTGCACTGCTGAGTATCAAGACGGGTGGATGCCCCGAAGACTGCGGCTATTGTTCGCAGTCCGCGCACTACGATACGCCCGTACAAAGACTGCCTCTCATGACCGTGGAAGAAGTCCGCGAACGTGCAGAACAGGCCAAGAATGCAGGGGCAACGCGGTTCTGCATGGGCGCGGCATGGCGATCGCCCAAGGATGGTCCAGAGTTCGACCGTGTGTTGGAGATGGTTCGCAGTGTCCGCGAACTGGGAATGGAAGCCTGCGTTACACTCGGCATGTTGACCGACGAGCAAGCGGAACGCCTGAAAGAAGCCGGTCTGACTGCCTACAACCACAATCTCGACACTTCCCGCCGCTTCTATCCGGAAATCGTCACTACCCGGAACTACGATGACCGGCTCGATACGCTCCGTGCGGTCGCTCGTGCGGGCATATCAGTGTGCTGTGGCGGAATCCTCGGTATGGGTGAAACCGTGGATGACCGGCTCATGATGCTGGTCGAACTGGCAAATCTCGATGTGCCACCCGAAAGCGTTCCGATCAACTGTTTGATGCCCGCAAAGGGAACGCCGCTGCAGATGGCACCGCCTGTGGATTCCATTGAACTCGTGCGGCTGATTGCCGTAGCTCGGATTGTGTTTCCCACCGCGCGAGTGCGGCTCAGTGCCGGCCGGGATCGGATGAGCCGCGAGTTGCAGATCCTGTGCTTCCTGGCTGGAGCCGACTCTGTCTTCTTTGGCGAGAAGTTACTCACGGCACCGAACCCGGACGAATCGGCTGATGCCGACCTGTTCCGGGCAATGGGTTTGCCCGTGCCCGGGCCATCGCAAGTAGCCTGCCAATGACTCTTTTCGCGCGGTGGACCGAAGCTCTTGATGGCCTGAAGGCTCAGGGGCGGTTTCGTGCATTGCGATTGCCTCGCGGCATTGACTTCACCTCCAACGACTATCTGGGGTACGGCAACGGACGCCTGCAATCGCCACGCCAACCCGAGCTGGCCACGACGGGGCTTGCCTCGCGATTGCTCCGCGGCCACCATCCCATCTGGGATGAAGTGGAAGCCTCACTCGCAAAATGGCATCGAGCTGAATCCGTTCTTGTGATGAACAGCGGTTTCACTGCGAACGAAGGATTGATTTCCACTGTTGTGGAACCTGGCGACTGGGTGGCAAGCGATGAGTTGAACCACGCCTGCATTGTGGAAGGGCTTCGCATCTGCCGCCCGCGGAAGTTTGCCTTCCGACACAACGATCTCCAACATCTTGAAGATGGGCTCAAAAGCGAAAGCGCGAAGCGACCGCACGGCCGGGAAATGTTCATCATCACCGAATCCGTGTTCAGCATGGATGCGGATCGAGCTCCTCTCGTGCAGATTGTTGAGCTTGCAGAACGATATGGAGCGCATGTCATTGTCGATGAAGCGCACAGCACCGGCTGCTTTGGTCCGGCTGGTTCGGGGATTGTGGATCAACTGAATCTGCGGTCCCGTGTACTGGCTACCGTTCACACCGGCGGCAAGGCGCTCGGCGTGACGGGTGCTTACGTTTGCTGTTCGCCGCTGTTGCGGGATTACCTCGTCAATAAGTGCCGGCACCTGATCTTCACCACGGCATTGCCCCCCGCAATTGGTCCCTGGTGGCTCGACATGCTGCCCCGGGTGCAAGGCGATGATCGAGGGCGGCGACAGTTGCACGAAAACACAATCCGCTTTCGCTCCGCTCTTACAAGCCGTGGCGTTCCAACTCTGGGAGACACTTACGTTGTCCCTGTTGTCCTGGGCGATGATTCGCGTGCCGTGCAGGCAGCGACTCAACTCCAGGAGAAGGGCTACGACATCCGGGCCATTCGCCCGCCAAGCGTTCCGCAAGGCACCGCACGGCTTCGTATCTCGATCCACGCCGATCATCCGCCAGAATTGCTCGACCAACTTGCCGACCACGTTACGGAGGCGATCAGGGGATGAACGGATTCGTCATCGTCGGCACGGACACGGATGCCGGGAAGACGACGTTCTCGCTCCTGTTCCTCACCGCGTTTGCAGATCAATTCGACTACTGGAAGCCAGTCGAAACAGGCGACCCCGATTCCTTGCGGGTTCGGAGACTCGTCCCAGGTGTTATGGTTCACGAACCGCTGGCGCGGTTCCGCGATCCCGTCGCTCCAAGCCTGGCAGCTCAACGAGAAGGCAAAACGATGCCGGGAGTCGCGGAGATCGTTGCCGCAATTCCAACTACTTCCAAACCGCTCCTGATCGAGACATTCGGGGGACCACTATCGCCGCTGACGGATGATGTGCTGCAAATCGAACTGATCCGCGCATTCAATCGACCTGTAGTATTGGTCACTTCTTCAGCAATAGGCTCGGTTGGTCGAACGCTGGCCTCAGTGCAGGCGATGGCGACGTTCGGTGTACAACCCGTGGGGATCGTTCTGCTTGGTCCACCTGATCCATTCGCGGTTGAACAGATTGAGAAACACACGAGCGGAGCGCTGGTCATCTGTTTGCAGGTTCCAGATGGTGAATGGACAGAAGAGGCGTTGGCCCGAGTGGCGGTTGACAATTTCCAGAGCCTCAAACCCCTGGCTATTTCGTTAGACTTAGGCAATTCTGACACAAGCCCGAAGCGCCAGCGAGGGACAAGCTCTCCCTCGCTGGCGCTTCGGGCTTGTGTCAAACCAAACCGCGAGGAGTATGACGGTCACCCTTTTGGGCTCAAAAGAGTCGTGTCAAATGTTTGCAGCCCCAACGGGGCGACAGTTAATAGCCAGGGGTGTAAACCCCTGGAAACAGAAACCAACCTCCTCGCGCGCGATCGCGCAACCCTCTGGCACCCCTACACGTCGCTGGCCGACCCAAACGATCCATTGCCGGTCATTGCTGCGGATCGGGAACTCCTTTACCTTGCCGACGGCCGAGCCCTGATTGATGCCGTGTCGTCATGGTGGACGATCCTCCACGGTCACCGGCATCCGCCTCTCATGGATGCTCTGGCGACCGCGGCCAACACGCTCGATCACGTTCTCTTCGCGGGGGTCACTCACCCCCCGGCCATCGAACTGGCCGAACTGCTGCTTGCCTCCGCTCCTTGGGTCGGTGGGCGAGTGTTCTTTTCAGATAATGGAAGCACTGCGGTTGAGGTCGCGCTCAAGATGGCGTACCAGTTCTGGTGCCATCGCGGGGAACCAGGCCGGACGCTGTTCATTGGTTTCGAGAACAGTTATCACGGCGATACGTTTGGTGCGATGGCTGTTGGCCGCGATCCGTTGTTCTTTGGCACCTTTGAGCCGCTCCTCTTTCGCGCGATCCAGGTTCCGGTATCGGCTGAGCGCCTCGATGTTGCACTGTCCGCACATCCCGGTCAGGTTGCTGCCGTGATTCTGGAACCACTCGTGCAGGGTGCTGGTGGCATGCGGATGCACACCATCGCCGAGTTACGAGCGATCTTCGAGGTCACAAAACGGCACAACGTCTTGTTCATTGCCGATGAGGTAATGACCGGCTGCCGCACAGGTCGGTTGTGGGCTCATCAGCACGCCGGTATCGCCCCCGATCTGATCTGTGCAGCGAAAACACTCACAGGAGGCATACTGACGCTTGCCGCGACATTAGCGTCGCCCGAAATTGTGGCCGAGTTCCAGACGCCTGACCGCGCGAAGATGTTCTTCCACGGCCACTCATTCACGGCCAATCCGCTGGCATGTGCGGTTGCGGTTAGGAACTGGCGGTTGCTGGCAGGAGATCAGTGGCAAAAGGATACCCAGAGACTCGAAGCATTCTGGCAAACGCACCTGGCACCGCTACGAGATCGAACAGGAGTGAAGGATGTGAGAATTCGCGGAACGATTGCAGCCATCGAACTGGATGTGTCGGGCGGATACCTGGCCGAAATCGGGCCGCGCATTCGCCAACTGGCCATTTCCCGCGGCGTTCTTCTCCGCCCGCTGGGATCGGTGGTCTATGCGATGCCACCACTCTGCACATCGGAAGAATCACTACTCCGCATCGTTGAAGCCATGATCGACAGCATCAATTTGCTACCAACGTGACCTTTCCCGGCTACAATTTCATTACCTCACCGACTTCGAGATCTGCAACATGCCTCCGTGTCCTTTCGCGATTTATCACGAACACCCCGACTGGTTTCGCCCTCTGTTTGCCGAGCTCGATCGCCGCGGCATTCCGTATGTGCGAGTCGATCCGCGGGCACACCTCTACGATCCGTCCGAGGCTGAAGGACAGTATTCACTCCTATTCAACCGGATGAGCCCATCGGCATATCTCCGGGGCGGTATCCAGGGCATGTTCTTCACCGTGGGCTACATGGCTCATCTGGAACGACTTGGCGTGCCGGTAGTGAACGGACTCAACGGATTCTCCATCGAAATCTCGAAGGCCCGACAACTCACCCTCCTCGAATCGCTCGGATTACCCTACCCACGCTCCAGGGTAATCAATCACGCTTCCAAGGCAGTCGAAGCCAGCAACGGGCTGCGGTTCCCGGTGGTGGTGAAGGCGAACGTCGGCGGGAGTGGGGCTGGGATCGTCCGATACGACACCCGCGATGCCCTGGCTTCTGCCGCCGCGGCTGGATCGCTCGATTTTGGTGTCGATCACACTGCCTTGTTGCAGGAGTTCATCCCGGCACGCGGTGGGCATATCACGCGTGTCGAAACGCTTGGTGGGAAGTACCTCTACGCGATCAAAGTCTATACCCCTGGAGACAAGTTCAACCTCTGCCCAGCCGACATTTGTCAGCGTGCGGATGGCGTCGAACTGGTGCGATCCGCTTGTCCGATCGATGCCCCAAAGACCGGCCTGAAGGTGGAAGGTTACACACCACCGCCGGGAGTGATCGCCGCGTGCGAATCGATCATGCAAACGGCCGGAATTGACGTGGGTGGCATCGAGTACATGGTGGATGATCGCGATGGCCGGCTTGTCTATTACGATGTGAACGCACTCTCGAATTTCGTGGCCGATGCGGTGAACGTGGTCGGTTTCGATCCGTTCGCAAGACTCGTCGATTATTTGGAACAGCGTGCGTTGAAGGGCTCGCCAATCGCCCTCACCCCCAACCCCTCTCCCCGCGGGAGAGGGGAGTAAATCCTACACCCCTCTCCCGCGGGGCGAGGGGTTGGGGGTGAGGGCGAATCAGTCACAAACATGCCCCAACTCTTTCTCCCCCTCTCCCGCCGGGAGAGGGGGTGGGGG
>DASZJS010000039.1:0-1638 GCA_035947935.1 Gemmata sp.
GCCGAACGGCAAGCTCATGGTGATCGGTGCGGCATTCGATCCCATTGAGGTCACGCCGATACAGCTCATTAGTGGAAGTCGAACGATTCAGGGCTGGGCCGCGGGAACACCAGCCGATTCCGAAGATACACTGCGCTTCGCCGAACTGACCGGCGTGCGTCCCATGATTGAAACCTACCCGCTGGAAAAAGCGGACGAGGCTTACGCGCGAATGATGAGTGGCAAGGCACAGTTCCGCGTTGTTCTGACGATGTAATGTTGGCAACAATGAGAAATACTGCGAGCACTGGTTCGACGAGTTCGCATGAGCGGAGCTAGAGCGATGCGTCTTTTCTAGCTCGCAACGTTGCGTCGTTCCGGTGGGAATTCTCGCGAGTGAGTAAAGCTCGCGGCGGCCCTCGTTCTCAGTTGCTGCGCGTGTTCGTGATTGGCGGTTTGGAGGTCCGAACGAGAACATTATCAGCGCGTTGCTGTATCGTCCTCCCCGCTGCGGTCGGGTTGCGGAGTGGCGTTCACCGCACGCGAGCTGGCTAATGTCGGCTTGTGATGACCATCGTCGGCTTCGTCGCCTTCTGACAACAGCGGCGTCGCTACGCGCAACGCCACTACTTCCTTTTTCAGCCGGGACAGCTCAAGCTCTTTCTGTCTCAAGACCTCGTAAATGTCTTTCATGCTAGCACCGTGGATATTTCTGAGAAAGTTACCGCGATTTTCCCATTGGATTCCTGGCCGAAGATCGGGTTGCCCCGTAGCCTTCTTCCTTTCAAATCTGTGTCTCTGCCGACAATCTCAGTGTAAGCCGGATTCTTGTCTCCGTGGTATCGGGGGCGGAAAAAATTCTCCACAGGAAACTGCCAAATGCAACACAGCTTCAGTTCAAGTCTTCAAAACAATTAGGGAGTGGATCCCGCATTCCCGATTTGTCTACCAGTCAGTGTTTTCACTTGTGGCCGGACGATTTCGAAATGTCCTCAGTTCCTCAGGCCGAGTCTGTCTGGAGCGGGATGGCACAGGTGAGAGTTCGGAAGCTGCTAATGCGCAAAGCACATAGAACAAGGCGGCGTTTGCCGGGATCTGTAGGTTGAAATCCACGAAGCTGTGAGCCAGGATCCCCGTGCACCCTAGCAAAGCGGCGAGAGATAGAGCTCCATCCCATCTGAATTCCCATCGGCGGGAGGTCGGTAATCCGTGCCGGTACACTTGCACGAGAAACCACGGGAACGTTCTCTACCAGGTCTCTGTAACGGGCGGAGGAGCCGCGCCCATCTCAGAACCATTTCCAGGTCTCAATGCTTCCCTCACGGGAATCTCGCCCAGTGGCTCCGAGCTCTTGGTGCAGACCTGGGAGGGGTCGAAGTCCGAGGGACTTGTTTGGGTAGTGCCCACTCTGGCCGGGCCACATCATCGGCTGGGCAGCCTCGTCTCCAGTGATGCCAGTTGGTCACCGGACGGGCAAACCATTGCTTTTGCCAGAGGCGGCAACTTGAATCTTGCTCGAAGCGATGGCACCGGCGCACATACGATCTTGACCGTGATTGGAACACCTTCTTGGATTCGATGGTCACCGGACGGCAAAAGACTACGCTTCACGGTATCTGATCCAAAGACCGGATCGCAATCACTTTGGGAGGCGGGAGC
>DASZJS010000040.1:0-7322 GCA_035947935.1 Gemmata sp.
AGGCCGAAAAAACATGACAAAACATGACAAAACACGACAGCAATCGTGATTGAATCTGCGATAGGCATGGAAGAGCCTTGTAACTGCAAAATTCCAAAACACATTATCGCAATCTTGTGAGATTACTGACACGGCTGACAAACTCTCCTGACCCCGTCCACTCAACGTGCCCGAACTCCTGACTGTCTGCCCACGCGCGGCAGAGTTGCACAAAGTGGTCGTTAACGCTCAGGGTTCGCCCGGAGAGGGAAACGCTTCCGTCTCCGGGCGAACCCTGAGCGTTAGCGACGGGGTGGATCGGGTCGGTGTTCCGCACTGTAATAGTAAAATCCATGGCATCAACGATGCCCATCGGGCTCAATTTGGAATTCGGCCCAAAGCGTGTTCACACCATTGCAGTGGGGGGGTATTATCATGTGTCGCCCCCAGCGGACTGTAAGGGAATTCCATGCACATCTCCATCAATCGCAGGCCTATTGAGTTCGGCCAGCGATCGGCAATTGCTCTTGCAGTTGCCCTCTCATTCGCCTGCGCACTCCTCGTCGCTTTGCCGATGCAGCCAATGGCTCAAGCGAAACTTTTGGATAATGAAATTGTTGCACCGGAACTCGATGGCGGTGTGGCCTGGTTCAACACAGGCAAACCGCTGAAACTGAAAGATCTGCGCGGCAAGATCGTGCTGCTGGACTTCTGGACTCTGTGCTGCATCAATTGCATGCACATCATGCCCGAACTCGCGAAGCTCGAGAAAAAGTACCCCAACCAACTTGTGGTGATCGGCGTCCATTCCCCCAAGTTTGAAAACGAGAAGAATAGCGAAGCCCTCCGCAAGGCCATCCTGCGATATGAACTCACACATCCCGTTGTGAACGATGCTGAGAAGAAGATCTGGAATGCTTACAACGCCAACTGGTGGCCCACAATCGCCTTGATCGATCCAGACGGCAAACTCGTGGCCGGGACAACCGGCGAAGACAAGTTCAAGTTTACGGCGATCGATCAGATGATCGAAAAACTCGTCAAGAAGCATAAGAATAACAAGACCCTCGACGAGACCCCGCTGCGGTTCGACACAGCCAAGTTCCGCGATTCACCAGATACACCTCTGTACTTCCCCGGCAAGATTGTCGCCGATGGGAAAGGCAAGCGACTGCTGATCGCCGACAGCACCCACCATCGCATCGTCGTCACGGACCTGGATGGCAAGATGATTGCCATCGCCGGGACGGGTCATCCGGGCAACAAGGACGGTGCGTTTGAAAAAGCACAATTCGATGATCCGCAGGGGATGGCCGTGCAGGACGACATTGTCTATGTCGCCGATCGCAAGAACAACACAATCCGTAAGCTGGACTTGAAGACCCGCATCGTCGCGACGATTGCGGGCACGGGCCGCCAGTCTCCGTGGGAGGACCATAGCACCGGCGGCCCAGCGCTCCAGCGCGCGCTGAATAGCCCCTGGGATCTCTGGCTCGATGGGCAAAACTTGTACATCGCAATGGCGGGATTTCATCAGATCTGGACCTTGAACCTGAAAACGAAATATGTGGCACCCTTCGCGGGTGAGGGTAACGAAAACATTCAGGATGGCCCTTTACTTAAAGCGCACTTCGCCCAGCCGAGTGGTTTGACGAGCGACGGCAGGTTCTTTTACGTTGCGGACTCCGAAGTGAGCGCTGTGCGTCGAATCCCAATAGATGGCAGTGGCCCGGTCACAACCCTCGTCGGTCGAGGATTGTTTGAGTTCGGCGATCGCGATGGTCCGGGACAGGTACTCGATCCCACTGCGCGGAAGAGCACCGAAGCGCAAATCCAACATGCCATCGGGGTGGCGTTCCACGACGGCAAGGTCTACGTGGCAGATACCTACAACAGCAAAATCAAGACGATCGACCTCACGACCGGAACCGTGACCACCTTTCTGGGCGGTCGTGCGAAGGCAGGTGAAGAACCCGTGTTCAACGAGCCAGCGGGGCTGAGCTTTCTCGGCGAGACGCTCTATGTAGCGGACACCAACGCACACCGCATTCGCGTGGTCAACCTCAAGACGAAGGAAATCAAGACCCTGGAACTGAAGGATGTACCGCCCGTCGAGCTGCCCAAGGAAGAGGCGAAAGGCAAGTAAATCCACCGATCTTGGATCAGTTCAAACGGGGTGTCAACGCGCTCTGGATCGGTGCTCAATACTGTGGCCCCTTCTCACATGCCACTGACTCTTGAGCGATCGCTTGCATGATCGGTATTCTCGGTTCAAGGTGGTCGGGGTTGGTTCGCATCTACCCATAAATCAGAAAAAAAATTTCCCAAAGCAGAAGGATTGCCCGGTTCGGACCCAATAAGTGTGGGCCAGCGAGGTGCTGGTCTCCAGAGAACGTCCCCATGACAACAATTGGACTGTCGGCATCCCTGTCCCGCGTAGCACAGGCGCTCGGCCCGTGTACACCGGACACCCGATCCGATGGGCTTCTGCTTACCGCATTCCTCTCTGACGGGGATGAGGGCGCTTTCACCGAATTGGTCGCTCGATTCGGCCCGATGGTGTTTGGTGCCTGCCGGAAGGTAACCGGTCATCAGCAGGATGCAGAGGATGCGTTCCAGGCGACCTTTGTGGTTCTCGCTCGAAAAGCCTCGGTCGTCTCACCGCGGGAAGCTGTTGGGAATTGGCTGTACGGGGTTGCTGTCCGGACAGCCCGAGAGGCTCGCGCAATGGCTGCCAAGCGTCTAGCTCGCGAGGTTCCAACTGTGCAACTACCGGATGTCGCCAAGACCGACCCGGAACCCGATGACATTGGAGCCGTACTCCACGAGGAGCTTGCGGAACTGCCCGACAAGTTCCGCATGCTTCTCGTCCTCTGCGACCTTGAAGGACAACCCCAGGTCGAGGTTGCCGAGCGTCTCGGGATACCAGTTGGGACTGTTTACAGTCGGCTCGCGACAGCCCGGAAGCAGTTAGCCGAGCGGCTCCAGAAGCGCGGTGTAGCTCTATCGGCCAGTGTGTTGTCTCTCGCTCTCGCCCGCAGTGGGCATACAGCAGTGCCGGTGGGCCTGGCTACAAGGGCTGGTTTGGTGGCGTTGTCTCCGGATGGCGTACCCGCGGCTGTGGCCGCACTCACCCAGAAGGTATTTCAAACCATGTTGCTGTCCAAACTGAAGTCCATTGGTTTGCTTGCTGTTCTAGTCGTTCTTGGAGGACTGGTTGCAGAGCTCTATGGAGGAGAGCCGCCAACCTTAAGACCTCTCCCGAACAATTCTCCCCTGGCAGTCCCGGTGATCACCACGAAACTCGTGCCCCAGCAACCCGTGCCCAAAGCGGCACCCCCAGGCCGATTACTCGTCTACAACGAAACGAAGTTCGTATTTCTCACTCCGGATGGCAAGGAGGACGGTGCTCTCGACCCGCACCCAGAGAAGGGCGTCATTTTGGGGGAACCGTATCTGGCACCGGACGGGAAACGCGTCGCCTTCGCTGCGCGTGAGACCTTCGTTAAGGACGAAGATGGGAACCAAAAGCGACACATTTACTACCGGGATGTCGATGGCAAGACGCCGGGGGTGAAAGTCGAACTGAATGCCGTCTCGCTCGCCTGGGAGCCGGATGGCCGGTCTTTAATCGTCACTGAAATGCCGCCGTTCAAAGATATCAAAGAGGCAGCGTTCATCGTCTGGCGGCTCGATGTGACCACGAAGGAGAAGACCAAACTCGACCTACCGAAACTAGCCTTCGTCTACGGAGTCACCCCAGATGGCAAGGCATTCCTCGCCACGTTGCATGACGTCGAGGCCTTGAAGATCCACCTGGCGATGATCTCGCGGGACGGGAAGGAAGTTACGAAACTCTGTGAACTCCGGACGGAAGGGCCGAATCCACGAATATCCCCAGACGGAACAAAGATCCTGTTCCAGGATCGCGACTCGGATGAGAAGCCGGAAAAAGATCTTCCTTCCCTCCTTCGACTGTTCGTTTACGACTGGAAGACAAAGACGCGGACAAGGCTACAGGAAGTCCCCTTGAATGCACTCGTGATGGGATACTGCTGGTCGCCGGATGGGAAGCGGGTGGCGTACACCTGGAAGGCTGTGAAACCCGGGGTGCCGGTCGTAGGGAACACCGAGAACATGAACGACCCGAAAATCAATACCGAGACAGAGTCGCACCTGATCGTGTGCGAGGCGAGTGGAAAGAATCCGAAGACGCTCCTTTCGGCAAAGTCCCAGTTCGCCCCAACGATCACGATCGGAGCTATTGACTGGCGCTGACGCCGAAGCTCACTAAGTCTCACATCTGAAATAGGAAGTAGCCGATCCCAATCGGCTACTTCTCTGGCTTTGTGGAGTCTTAAAAGGCGTTCCCCAAATGAAAAATCAAGCGGTAACTGAACCTGGGTTCTTTTCGCAAACGGTGCCATGAAACCCACGCTGACCCTTCCTTCAAGTTGAGCCATTCCGTCTTAACTTCTTCGCCGCAACCGAACCCCGTCAAGCTTTCCAGGGTCTTCATACCAAACGATCAGTGCGGGATCGCGGTCTGGAGTTGGATCAACGGGAGCTTGGCACACTTCTGCAATTCTCTCCACAAACCGATTGCCGTATAATCTTGTGGGCGAACGCTGGGCCTGAGTGATCTTGTCAAGTTATTACGATGTGCTAAAAATCAAGGGAATCAAGGCATTTGCGGCTTAGCCAACTTGTCTTGTAGGGGGCTTACTTGTTCCTTGCGTTGGGTTCAAATCCCGTTGCCCGCTCTGGCCGGTCTCGGTCATCCCTTGTATCACTGCCAGAGCCGACTTCGCGTATCTGTATAAGGTTCCGAACGGCCGGCCTGCGGTGTCCTTCCGCTGCTGTAGCTCAGCTGGTAGAGCACCTCATTGGTAATGAGGAGGTCATGGGTTCAAGTCCCATCAGCAGCTCTCGGACTGAACCGGGACCCCATCGGCCGTTGCCCGCATCTCACGAAGCCTGCAACGCAGAGTTCGTGGGGGATGCGGGCAGAAATGGGAGAGTTGTCCGACACAGTGGAGCAAACCGGCACCGTCGGTTCGGGGCCGGGTAACTCCCGGCACACTACACACGGGTTTCACCCTGCGGAGGAGCGATGGCTAAGGGGACTTTCGAGCGGACCAAGCCGCACGTTAACGTTGGCACAATCGGTCACATCGACCACGGTAAGACCACCCTGACCGCGGCGATCCTGCAACGTAACGCTTACCTCAACAAGCTAAAGGACGTCAAGACATACGCGGAAATCGCCAAGGGCGGTATCGTTCGCGATGCGAACAAGACTGTTACCATCGCGGTTTCTCACGTCGAATACGAATCCAACGACCGAAACTACGCAAACGCTGGAGCGTTGCCGTTCAAGGATCTGCTCGATTACCCCGATGTGGAAAAGGTTGACTTCTCCCAGCAGATCAAGGGTCGACACTACGCCCACATCGACTGCCCGGGCCACGCGGATTACATCAAGAACATGATCACCGGTGCGGCCCAGATGGACGCCGCGATCCTGGTGGTTGCCGCCGACGATGGTCCGATGCCCCAGACCCGCGAGCACATCCTTCTCGCCAAACAGGTCGGTGTGCCTCAGATCGTCGTGTACATGAACAAGTGCGACAAGGCCGACCCGGAACTCATCCCACTTGTCGTGATGGAACTCCGGGATCTCCTGAACAAATACGAGTTCCCCGGCGACACCATCCCGATCATCTACGGTCGATCGAAGGAAGCTCTCGAGAACCCGTCGAACAACGACCTTGCCGGGCCGAAATCGATCGATGCTCTGATGTTCGCGCTCGACACGTTTGTCCCCCTCCCGATTCGGCAAGAAGACAAGCCGTTCCTGATGTCGGTCGAAGACGTGTTCTCGATCAAGGGTCGTGGCACGGTGGCCACGGGTCGAGTCGAGCGTGGCACGGCCAAGGTCGGCGATGAAGTCGAGATCATTGGACTGCGGAAGGATAATGTCAAATCCGTCATCACCGGCATCGAAATGTTCCAGAAGACTCTGGACAAGGCGATTGCGGGCGATAACGTCGGCGCTCTCTTGCGAGGCATTGAAAAAGATGGGATCGAACGCGGTCAAGTGCTTGCCAAACCGGGGAGTATCACTCCGCACACCAAGTTCGAGGCCAGCATCTACGTGCTGTCCAAGGACGAAGGTGGTCGGCACACCCCGTTCTTCTCGGGCTACAAGCCACAGTTCTACTTCCGCACCACGGACGTGACGGGCTCAATCACCCTTCCGACCGGGGTTGAGATGTGCATGCCTGGCGACAACGTGAAGATCACGGTGGAATTGATGGAAGGAATGCCGGTTGCCATGGATGATGGGCTCCGGTTTGCCATCCGCGAAGGTGGTCGAACCGTCGGCTCCGGCGTGGTGACGAAGATTCTTGTCTGACGCTTGGGGGTTGTGGATTGTTGGTTGGGAGTTGGGTTTTCTGGTTTTTTGGGAGCGAGAGGGACTCGGTGTCGTGTCCCTTCCCAATAGGACCCAAGAGACAACCAAAAATCCACAACTAACAATCAACAATCCACAGCTAGGAGCGTAGCTCAACTGGCAGAGCAGTGGTTTCCAAAACCACCGGTTGGGGGTTCGAGTCCCTCCGCTCCTGCTGATCGGTGAAACCGCGAAACACACACGGCCGGCCCGGCTTCCGGATAACACGGCAGTCGGGCCGGTTGGGTCGTTGGGGATGGTCAAACGCCAACCCTTTTTATCGTTCCAGATTTCACTCACCAGATTGAAGACATAGAACCTGGAAAGCGACCGAGAACGCACCATAACCGTCTTCAATTTGGCATCTGGAACCACACACAAGAATTGAATGCGGATGGAGAGGATGGAGCATGGCCACCGCAGTTGAACCCGGTTCCCAACCCCGGACACCTTCGCTACCACTGAGCCTGCCGATCGTAAGTCTGATCGGTGCGGTTTACGTCCTCGCGGTGATTGCCATCGTGATGTATGGCATTCCGGTACTTTGGGCAAAAATCTTTGGTGAACAGGTAGCCGGAAACACCTTCGTCGATTGGTCCTTGAAACAAGGTCTTCGCGTCGCGGCCGCGGTGGGGCTTGTGTTCGCCGGTCGCAAACTTCTTGGCGATACCCCACAAAAAGGGATTCGTGGCGGAATCTTCCTCATCCTTGCCTCTGCGATTGTTGTGTTTTTCATCTGGCGAATTATCGCCATGAACATCAATGGCACGCCCGGGATGATTTTCTCCCTGGTGATTGGCTTGGCGATGGTGTTTTTCACCGTTCGCTTTTTTGCGGGGAAGAAAGGCGAGGGTTGGATGGTGGGATTGGAAGAGCAAGGTTGGTT
>DASZJS010000041.1:0-4073 GCA_035947935.1 Gemmata sp.
TAGCTGACTCCAGCTTCTTGATTGCGTCATCAAGCTTGATCCCCAGTACCTCCTCGTCCTTACTGATCTCATAAAGCAAGTCGCCCGGGGACACGACCAGCAGCCGGATCGGTTCGGGGTTGCTGGAAGACTTCGGGCCGGTATCGTAGTTGCCGTCAGTAGCCCTGACGTTCAATTCAACCATGTATCGAGGCTGAATGTCGCCCGCCGACACTTCCAGGTTGAGCTTCCGGACATCGAAGTAGTCCCCATCGATTATCCATTTGACGCTTTCGAGTACGCCACGGTTGCGCGTATTTTCCACATGGTGATCGCTCTTGAGTGTCATCCGTTTGACGAGATCGTTTTTGGGGTTCGCCAATGGCTCTGCCAGGAGGCGGTCCAACCGAACTTGAGTCTCCGAGACAACCTCATTTGCCTTAATATTGAACGAGCTGACTATGAATGAACTGGTTCGACGCGAGTCACCCTTGTCGAGAGTTCGGAAAGCATTGGCGTGATACATGCCCTGGAAGACTGAGGGGAAGGAATTGCCACCAAGGCCGCCAGGTGCGATGATCGCTGCCGTCACCAACCCGCAACGCCTTGCCCTCCCGATTGGAGAATCCTCGGGCCAATCAGTTGCGGTGTATTCGACCTTGCTGAGTCCATTGTCGTCGGAGATGGAACTCTCGGGGTTAAACGGAATCTTGGCTCGGGGCGTGACGTACTAAAGGGTTCCCACACGCCGGATGAATTCGGGGACGACCTCAACCACGGGTGCCTGATCCTCCGTGACCTGGATCAGTACCGATCGAATGCTTTGCACCTTGTCCGAGTTCTCGAAAACCAGATCGAACTCGACAGGGGAAGTGAGACGTGCCGCTCCCTTGAACTCGATGGCGAAGGTATTGTCATCGACGAGCGTGAGCGGAACCAGAGCGGCCGAGCCAGGCTTGGCCCCCGGCACCTTCCCCACTTTCGGCTTCGCATAAGCTTTTGTGATCGGTAGTTCAGTCACTCCCGTGATAACCACTTCGGTTCCCTCCGGGACGACAAATACCGATTTATCGCCAGTGAGAGAAAGCTTCTCTTCCTGCATCGTCTGAAGTTTTCCCTTGAGTGACGAGAACCCCAACTTCATCATTTCATTCGGTCGATCGGGGTCTGGAACCAGTGGCGGATAGTAATGCAAGTAAGCCGGTTGATATTCCACGCGAGTGAGATTGATCAATGTGGGCGGTGGGATGAGAATGATCGCCCGTGGCGGCGTTCGGTAATCTTCCGCCTTGATGACAAACGTGACATCTTCGCGCAGTCCACCGATTTCTCCGACATATTCACCGTTAGCTTCTGCATTCAGCGGCCCACCGCCACCCGTCCGAGTACCGACATAATCGAACGACACGCTATTGGGAGGATCGAGGTGACGCAGCACCCGCGCCAGAGCCGGATCGTCTGCCATTTCCTCCAATCGATCGAAAACACGCTGCAAGGCAACATGGTTTTCACCGCCCATCACGTTGCTGAGTTTGTCCCGAATTATGGGATTGTCGCGAGCACGCTCCCAGATGGCATCGACCGTCCAGGCATTGGCATCAGTTGAGGGTGCCGCCTTCTCATCGGGGTAGGCCAGGCTGGCAAATGGGAGTTCAGGGGCATGAATGCCCAGGCGCGATTCGGCGACGTCGGACCACCGCAATGCCCGCCACCCATCCGGCACATTTCGGTCGGCGATCACCCAGCGAAACGATTTCACTTTTACTTGCGGAGCAGCCCCATCGCGTGCGACGCGCAGCCCGGATTCCTTGATGCCCGGATCGAGTTCGAGCAATGCTCGCCGCGGCCAGGGTGTGTTCAACAGCAATACGTCGCGCTCGGCCAGGATCGATGAGACGTGGAGGAGTTTCCACCCTGCATGAACCGGTCGGAATGCACCCGTGGAAAATGTGTGGGCTGCAAATGCGATAATGACAACCGCCAGGGGCATTCCGATAGCAAGTAACCCCATCATTTGCAATCGTCGCCAGTTGAACACCTCGTTGACTGGAACAGTGCCCACTAGCTCCCGCGCCTCCGAAATCGTTTGGCGGATCATGCCGGCCGAGTAGCCGTACCGGGCAGCCTGCTCGATATCTGCCAGTTCGACCGCAGTAATCAGCCGATCGCCAAGAACCTTCGGGAAGCGTCGTTCGAGGACGAGCGCGAGGGAAGGATATGTGAACTCGGTTGTCAATCGGCGGACGATACGAAAAACCACGATGCCGCCAAGCAGTGCGAGAGCAACGACCAGGGCGACGATGCGGATCCACTTCGTTCCATCCTGCACCCAGTCCCAGGTGAACGCTTTGAATACTCCGAAGTCGAGTGCAATCGCCAGAACATACCAAGTCGCCAGAAAGATCGCGGCCGAGAGAATACCCTCGATCACAACATAGCGCCGAATGATCCCCCGGAGCCGATCGAGCGGGTGATAGACCTGCGGATCGTTAGGTGTGGTCTTCGTGCGTGTTTCAGTCACAGTCGCCATATCAGCATCACCACATTTGAAAAGCGAAACACCCCGTCGCTAACGCTGCGGGGTTCAACGGATCACGCCAGTCGCAAGAGTTTCCGAGTCGTCCATTCCCAACACAACAGGAACACTGCCAGCATCATCACCCAACTGACTGGGATTGATTTTCCCGAGAGAGAGTCCGGGATCATGCGTTCCGTGAATGTGCCTTCTGAATTCTTGTTGGGTAACACGATCCCTTTGTCCCACAAGTCATACACCGGCCCTTTATTATCTGCATGGGCAGATTTAGCCACGAAACACTCGGGGATCTTACTCAGCAGTCTCGTGTCAGAAAGTCTGAACGCCAGCCTGGGCATACCGTTGTCTTTGGGCAGACCGTTAGCAAACTCTGCTTTCGTCGATTCCGATTTGATGCGAGACTGGAATACCTCATCGAAATCGCTTGCCATCAATTGCATCGCAACGAAGTCGGGTTTCGTATTGTCCAGCTCGGGGTCAGACTTCACCACCTGGAACTTGCCTTGCAACAATTCGCTTGCGCTGTCGGGCACTTCGACCTGCACGATGTACTCGAAATCGCCCGTCGGGAACAGCTTCGGGTCGGCGTAAATCTGTCCCTTGTAGTAGCCCTCGAATTCACTTGGCTTGAGTTCAAACGGCCCAAAGTCCCGTTTCTCGCCTGTCGGAGATACTTGGCGAATCGTGAACTTGGGTTCGATCTTGCCGCCGCCTTCAGTCGGGTATGGCTTGGAACTATTGTTCAGGATTTGAACCTGAACGCGGATTGGCGTTCCAGAAATCACTTCCTTGCTGATGAGTACGCGCCCGCGAGATGCTTTCACATTTCGCTTGGCAGCCATATACTTCATGAGCTTGGCCCAATAACGCTCGTAGTATTCTTTGTCGTAGGCATACATCCGGTAGATTTCGCCTGAGCCTACGAAGCATGTACGCCACGCGGCCGAAGGGCTATTCAAGACCAGCCACGGACGGAGAGTCTTTCCACCTCGCTCATCGACATCGGCGAACTCGGCCAACACCTTCGCCCCGGGCTTCACGTCCTTCACCGGGTAACACGAGAAGAAACCACGCTTGGGGTATAATTCAACTTTGTCGTCCTGGATCTGTGTGTGTTTGTCCCGATCTGTGAAGAATCGCTCCCACCCAGCGATCGGGTCGTTTTCCGGCTGGCCGTCTTTCTTAACTTCGTCGTGTTCATCAATCTTCAACAGATCAGAAGCCGGTATCGGATTCAGATACAATCGCCGCGGGGTCCGCGCAATTGCCCGGATCTTGATGGCGATGACATCGTCAGGGATGACCGGGAGAATCTCAAGGATGGGGCTCAATCGGCTATTCGGTTCAACTCTAGCGAGTTGGAAAGTATTGATCCGGTCAGCAACATAGATCAACCCGCCGCCTTGCCGCTCGACCCACAATTGGAGATCTTCCGCTTGCTGCTGGTTGATCTCGGTCCAGTCCGGATCAAACGCCACGATCAGGTCGTATTCGTTGAGGTTGTAAGGCTTGTCTTTTGGGTCGATGATTTTCCCCGAGAGATCGAGCTTGGTGGGGA
>DASZJS010000042.1:0-3292 GCA_035947935.1 Gemmata sp.
TCGGACGGTTGCCGTGCGATCGCGATCCATTTCCCATCCTCGGATACCGCCGCACATGATATTGCACCCTCTGGCGGCACCGGTGGAAGAACATCGTTTGGTTGAGGCTCGAAGGTCGGGGGGACGTCCTTCGGGTCGGTGCAGTCCCAGAGGTACTTGTCCCATGAGTACCGCCCGATCAGAGCAACCCCGCGGCCGTCGGGTCGCCAGAAAATCCCCGGCGTTGTGAAGTCTCCCTCCTGGCCCGGAAAGGTGTATACCCCGCCGACCCGGACTGACGACTGGTGCCGGATGACCTGTCCGGTCACTGCGTCTAAGAGGGTAAAGTTCTCATCGCCCACCGCGATTGTTCTCCCGTCCGGCGAGAGCGCGAAATCCCGAGTCCGACTGTACTTCAGGAATCGCTGGGTTCCGAGCCGGGCAATCGCTCCCTTAGGGAGTGGATCGCCGAAGACATCGACCTGGGAATCGGACCCTTTTGCAGTGACAGCGGGTGGTGTGAATGGAACCGCAGGTGGAGTGCTGTTCGGTGTGTCGGTGGTGTTGGGGAACGTCCCAAGCCCGACTCCGACTGCGACGAGTACGGCCACACACACCACAAAGAAAACTTTGGAGTGAAGGGTGAGAGCGTTCCAACCGACAAGCACACCCGGCCGTGTGCCCAAAGTGCGGACGACTGCCAGAGTGCGCACGCGAAGCCCCGCCGAGACAGCCGGGGGCGCGAAAGTGCCGAGAGTGAGCGCGACAAGCGGCAATCCCCGTGCTTCCAGACGGCATCGCAATAATTGGCGGCCCCGTTCCAACCGCCCACGGAGTGCCCCAAGTGAGCAGTCGAGGCGCGCCGCCGCGTCACCATACGTCAGCCCCTCAATGTAGCATAGGAGTAGTGGGAGGCGGTATTTCTCGGGCAACCGGGCGAGTTCGACATCAATCAGTTCACGGATCTCAAGCCAGGTCAGTTCTTCCTGCGAATGGGTATTTGGGCTTGATAGAGCGACTTGTTCGCGTCGGCGTCGGCGGGCTTCGGCCCGGCGGATGGCACCGGCAGCACGGACGGCGGTCTTATGCAACCAACCGGCCAAGGACGGAGATGCTGTGAGCTTGGTTGCATGGCGGACGAGTTGGAGGAACGTCGTCTGGAAGACGTCGTCAATTGTGCCAGGGTCGCGGAGTATGGACCGGCAGGCATGAAGGACAAGCGGGCCGTTCCTGCTAATCAACTCAGCAAACGCATCCTCGTCCTGGTATTCGACGAATCGCCGCAGACATTCTCCGTCTGGAACCCGAAGCGTCGGATTGGCGACGTGTCGGGCAAGGGCAGGCAGATTCGTCGGCATTGGAGACTCCAGTTGGCTTGGATTCCACAATACCAGAGTCCGCCCATCGCAGCGGTCGCGCGCGAGTATTTCAAATACTGGCGGTAAAGTATCACTCCTCCGCCATCTCCGCGGTCAGGTTGGCATCGATGTAGACATTCTGAACGTCGTCGTGGTCGTCGAGTGCATCCATGAAACGAATCACTTTCTTGCCGGTTTCCACATCGATGTCCTTCTGCATTTTGGGGAGGTACTTCACTTCGGCTTCGGTGGTCTCAATGTTCGCGTTCTTCAATGCCTCCAGCACGGCTGAGAAGCTGGATGGGTCGCAGGTGATCTCGAACATATCGCCTTCCCGTTTCAGATCCTCGGCTCCGGCTTCAAGAGCCAGATTCATGAGCGCATCTTCATCGGGGTGCTTGGCGGCATCGATGGCGAAAAAGCCTTTGCGGTCGAACATGTAGCCAACGCAGCCTGGGGTGCCAATGTTCGCGTTCGCTCGTTCAAAGATCTTCTTGATTTCCCCATTTGTCCGGTTCCGGTTGTCGGTCATGACTTCCACCAGAACGGCAACGCCGCCGGGGCCGTAGCCCTCGTACATGATCTCGTCGTAGTTGGCCCCTTCGAGTTCGCCGGTGCCACGTTTGATTGCCTTCTCGATGTTGTCCTTGGGCATGGAAACAGATCGAGCTTTGTCAATCGCGTAACGCAGCTTCAGGTTCATCGTCGGATCGCCGCCGCCAGCCCTGGCAGCGATAATGATGTATCGGCTGAGCTTGCTGAACAGCTTGCCCCGCTTGGCATCCACGGCGTTCTTGTGCCGCACCATATTCTTGTAATGACTGTGCCCTGCCATATTCTCGAAACCTCTTTTGCGTTCAGCGGTTTGTGTTTGGTGTTTAGTGTTTTGTTCAGAAAAAGCAGTCCGACAAGGGTGGATCGGATTTCATCACTGAATCAAAGCGTCAACACTACACGCAAAAAATGAACACCAAACATCAAACACCCTTTGCATTCACGGTACTTGCTTGAGTTTCCGTTTCACTTCATCGAGACGATTATCGCGACGACGCGTTGAAATGCGGGCATCGTTTTCGCAAAGCGTCACAGATTGTTCCCAGGCCGCTTTTGCTTTTGCTTTTTCTCCCAGACGGAACAACACGTCTCCCAGATGGTCCCAGACAATCGGGTCGGAGGCTCCCTCGTAAAGACCAACTGCCCGTTCCAGTTCGATCCGGGCTTCGGTGAGCTTTCCCTTGCGGAACAAGACCCAACCGAGGCTATCGATGAACATGGAGTTTTCCAGTTCGGCAGCACCGGACTTCTTGCGGTCGTACTTGTCTACCGCAATTGCATTGCGAATCAATCGTTCGGCCTCTTCCAGATCGCGCCCCATGTCGGCAAGATGAAATCCCAGGTCGTTGCATGCTCCGGCGTAGTCGGGATCGATTTCCAGGATGGTTCGTAGTTCTGTCTCTGCCTCGGTTCGCTTCCCGGCAAGCCAGTATGTGGTTGCGAGTGAATATCGGGTTTGCAGTCGGTCGGCGGGGGCTGGGAACTCTGCGAGGAGCTTATTCGCAAGGGCGATGGCAGCGTCCCACTTCTCCAACGTGCGGAGGATGCTGACCTTGTGCAGTCTGACCGTCAAGCGATCGCTGTGCCCCGTGTCCTGAATAGCTTTATCTGCCGCGACAATTGCGGCGTCTCCTTTTCCAAGTTCCGCCAGTGCTTCCGACAGATAATAGTTGAAGTAGAAAGGTGCGACTGTCTCGGCGTTCTCCAGGCCGCGCTGGCAAACATCTGCCAGCTCGGTGGGTTTACCGGCCATTCGTAGGACGTCGATCAACCCGATATAGGCATCCCCACGCGTTTCCTTGTGAGCGCCGCGAATCGCGTTTCGGAACAGTTGTTCGGCAAGTTGGAGTTTGCGATGTCGGGCCGCGAGTTGGCCCAGAAAGTAATACGTTTGATGAAGG
>DASZJS010000043.1:0-3159 GCA_035947935.1 Gemmata sp.
TCCTCGCACATTCCGCAGTAAATACAGCGAAGTTCATCGATCACGAACGTCTCGGGGTATTTTTCCCGATCCTTCCACTCGACGGGAGCGGGTGCGGCAATGATGTCGATGCAGTGAGCCGGGCAAGCAGTCGCACACATGTAACACGCGACACACTTCACCCGACCTTCCTCATCGCGGTTGAGTCGATGAACGCCACGGTAGTTGGAGGGAAGTTTTGATTCCTGTTCCGGATATTGCTCGGTCATCTTGTGACCGAACAAGTGGCTGACCGTGGTTTTGAGCCCATCGAGCATGGCAGGGAGATAAAGCTGCTCCCAGAGCCCAAGTCGGGCTTCCTCGACCCACTTCACTTCGGATTCTGCTATTGGCATGTTAACCCCTATGTGTCGTGTTCTTGGCAGATTCAACTCGCATACGTAACGCCCGCCGGGATGCCCGGCGGCAGCTTGATAACTTTTCGTTTCGGATTGGTAACGGAGCCGTGCCAGCGAACCGAGAGCAAGCCAGCTCCGAGAAACAGACCGATCGAAGTCGCCGTGAGCAGAATCAGCGGCCCACCAAATTGCTTGACCACAACGACGCAGAGGAGGTTCAGGAGAGCAAGGGGAAACAGCACTTTCCAGGCCAGGTTCATCAACTGGTCGAACCGGAACCGCGGGATCGTCCATCGGATAAGCTGGGCAAACCCACAGAGCAAAACCATTTTTCCCGACAACACGAGTAGCTTGACCACTGCGCCCAGGATCGGGTTTTCAATGAACGATTCCAGCCCGAATAGGCTCCATCCACCGAAAAACAGAACCGAAATCATGAAGCTGCTGGTGACGAGGTGAACGTACTCGGCAAGCAGCATCAACCCGAGCTTGAGACTCGAATACTCGGTGTGGTAGCCGCCCACGAGTTCCTGTTCTGCTTCGGAGAGGTCGAAGGGAAGACGATTCGCTTCGGCGTAAGTGCTGGTCATGAAGAGTAGAAGCGCGAGCGGCTGAAAAAGAATGAGCCAATAGGGTCCGCGCGTGGTTTGCCAGGCAACGATCCGTTCGGGATTCAAGGAACCGACAATCAGGAAGACTCCGAGAACCGACATTCCGAGTGGAATCTCGTAACTAATGATCTGGGCCGATGCCCGGAGCGAACCGAGCAGCGAATACTTGTTGTTGGCACTCCACCCCGCGAGAATCACGCCATACACAGCAATCGATCCGAGCGCGAAGATGTACAGCACTCCAATGTCGAGTCCTGGATTCAGGACGAAATTGAACTTGTCCTGGTAATCCTTCTGTTGTTGCTCGAAAGTTGCAACCGGGTCTACGGCATAGTTCAAAATAAGTCTTTGAAATTGCTTTGTCTCGTCCGTGTTGAGAAGCTGGTTGATTTCCCCCACAAAGTCATCCCGAAAGAATACTTTGTCTTTCATTGGGTAAAGCTTTTTCAGTAGTGGTTCTGGCACATTCTCGCTCTTCAAAGCAGCAAACACTTGATCCGTAAGTCTGAACCATGCCCTCATCGTCGCTTCGGGGGGGCGGGGCGGTTTCTCACTACTCGGTGTAGATTTCGACGTCTGAAGAGGTACGGGCACAGCATCTGGAGTGGGTGTCGTGGCTCCGAACGGAACGATGGCAAGCGAGAGCAGGGCTGTGCCGACAGCAACCGCAGGCGCAAGGATGTAGAAGATCTTGTCCACATGGCTTGGAATCACTTCCTCTTTGAGGAAGAATTTCCCGCCATCGGCCATTGGCTGAAGCAATCCGCCAGGACCAACTCGGTTCGGTCCAATCCGATCCTGCATCCACGCCGAGAGCTTCCGCTCCGAGAGTGTGAGGTAACCGCAGAGCCCCAGAACAGCCCCCATCAGAGCAACAATGATAATTGCGGTGTGAGTTGGGTCAAACAGCGGCATATCGAGTTCCTGGAAAGTCTGATACAACCAAGGCGGGCTGGTACCATCTCGGCAGATTCTCCAGCATCGTATTCATTTGCTTAGCGTCGCCAAGCTTTTAGTCCATCATCCACAATGCATGGCAGCCGGTTCCCTTCGCCATCGGCAAAAGAGTCGCACGGAATCAGAACGCTGTTTTTCAGGCAAGAAGATGTTGTCGTAATGGCCAGAAACGCGTTGAAAGACGGAGATGGTATCAACCGCCTCCAGTAAACCCCATTGCGATTCGACCATGTCCCAAACGCCACTGAGTAGCGCTGACTGGCAAGCGCTCGAGGATGATTGGCTCGCTCCTTATGCAATGCGATCCCGGATATCGCGGGGTCGTCGGCACCACGAACCTATCCATCCATTCCGCTCTCTCTATCAGAGAGACCGCGAACGCATTGTTCACTGCACTGCATTTCGACGGATGACGGGCAAGACTCAAGTTCTGGTTGCCACCATCAACGACCACCACCGGACGCGGTTGACGCATACGCTCGAAGTGACCCAACTCGCCCGCACCATCGCACGCCGACTGCGGCTGAACGAGGATTTGACGGAAGCCATCGCACTGGCCCACGATATCGGGCACCCTCCGTTCGGGCACGCGGGCGAAACGGCTCTCGATGAGTGTCTGAAACCGCACGGTGGATTCGACCATAACCTCTTTGGGCTTCGCCGGGTCGATGACCTGGAAGAGCGATACCCCCAATTCCCGGGGCTCAATTTGTCGTTCGAGGTGCGAGAGGCTTTCATCCAACACAGCGGTCGCACCGATGCTCCGGAATGCCGGGAGTTCCTCAATTGCGGCAGCCAGCTACTGGAAGCGCAGGTCGTCGATCTCGCGGACTCCATTGCCTACGATACACACGACACAGACGATGCTCTCGGGCTTGGGCTTATTGCGCTCGATGAACTGAGCGGCGTTGAATTCTGGGTCCAGGCTACGGAGCGAGTTCACCGACATACACCCGGCTTGAGCGGACATCCCCTCCGGGTTGCCGTGATCCGCGAACTACTGGCCTGGCAGATCACCGATCTGCTTGAAGACACGACCCGCCGGCTCAACGAAGCCCGGATTAGCTCGGTGGAGGATATCCGCGCTGCAACGGTTCCTCTCGTTGGCTTCACCCCAAAAGTTCAGGAATTGAAGTCAGGATTGGAACGATTTCTTTATGCTCGTGTCTACCAACATCACCGGGTATTGCGGATGACTGCAAACGGAAAGCGGC
>DASZJS010000044.1:0-6864 GCA_035947935.1 Gemmata sp.
AGTTTCGCTCTGCTTGATGGGTCCGCTTATCGCTGCGAACCGCGACCGTTTCCCCGAGGGTTGTACATGCCAGGTCGTCCGATCCGAACGTTCACCGTCCTTCCGAAACTCCCGGATCGCCTCCGCCCACTCCACACGCTCGCCTACAACTTGTGGTGGTGCTGGAACGCAGAGGCCGTCGCTCTTTTTCGGCGTATCAACCCGGATTTATTTGAGGCACTCGATCACAGTCCGATCCGACTTCTTGGTGCCACCGGTCAAGATCGGTTTGAAGAACTAGCCGAGGATGATGGATTCCTCGCCCACATGGATCGAGTCGATGAGGCTCTCGATCACTATCTGAAAGCCCCGACCTGGTTCAATTCGACGTTCGCTTCCGACTCCGATGCCCGTGTGGCGTATTTCTCTGCCGAGTTCGGCATTCACGAAAGCGTTCCGGTTTACTCAGGAGGGTTGGGCGTTCTTGCCGGCGATCACCTCAAAAGTGCCAGCGATCTTGGTATTCCGCTCGTTGGCGTCAGCCTCATGTACCGTGAAGGGTACTTCCGCCAGTATCTCAACGTCGATGGATGGCAGCAGGAACGATATCCCGAGAACGATTTCTTCACGCTGCCCTTGATCCTGGAAGCAGACACATCGGGCAACCCGATCCTCGTCACTGCACCACTTCCCGGCCGGGATGTTCAACTCCGTATCTGGCGAATCCAGATTGGGCGAGTGCCGCTTTATCTCCTCGATGCAAATATCCCCGAGAATCGCCCCGAGGATCGAGCGATCACCTCACAGCTCTACGGCGGCGATCAGCATACACGTATCCAGCAGGAAGTAATCCTGGGTATTGGCGGCATCCGAGCTCTGCGGGCCATGGGCAGAATGCCCACGGTTTGCCACATGAATGAGGGCCACGCCGCGTTCACAGGGCTGGAACGGATTCGCTTGCTCATGGAGGAATATAAGCTCGATTTCCCCTCGGCTCTGGAGGCCGTGAAGGCCGGGACATGCTTCACAACCCACACGCCTGTCCCGGCAGGCAACGATGCCTTTCCCATGCCGATGATGGAGCAGTATCTCGGCGAGTACATGAGTCGGATGGGTGTGGATCGCAACACATTGGCCAGCCTTGGCCGCCAACACCCCGGGAACGACCAGGAACCGTTCGGGATGACCGTACTGGCCCTCAAGCTCGCGAACGTCAGCAACGGGGTGAGCAAACTGCACGGAAGCGTATCCCGCAAGATGTGGAAAGACCTGTGGCCGGAACTTCCCCCCGGCGAGGTGCCGATCACCTCGATTACCAACGGAGTCCACACGCAGAGCTGGCTCTCGCCCGAGATTGCCCAGTTGTACGATCGCTATCTCGGCATTCAGTGGGAGGAACGGCCGACCGACTTCGCGATCTGGAAGCGCATCGACCAGATCCCCGACGCCGAACTGTGGCGAACGCACGAACGCTGTCGGGAGCGTCTCGTCGCTCTGGCGCGTAATCGGCTCAAGGCTCAGTTGAAGCGCCGGGGATCGCCTCCGAGCGAAGTCGCGGAAGCAGATGAAGTACTCGATCCGGATGCACTGACCATTGGTTTCGCCCGCCGGTTCGCAACTTACAAACGGGGCGATCTGGTCTTCCGGAACATCGAGCGCGTGACAGCTCTCCTGAACAACAAAGAGCGGCCAATCCAGTTCATTTTCTCAGGAAAAGCACATCCCAAGGACCAGGGCGGCAAGGAATTGATCGCCCGGGTGGTTCAGATCGCTCGACGACAGGAGTTCCGTCGGCGCGTCGTCTTCCTCGAAGACTACGACATGAACATCTGCCGGCATCTAATCCAGGGCGTCGATGTGTGGCTGAACAACCCCCGGCGTCCATTAGAAGCATCCGGCACAAGTGGGATGAAGGTGGTGACGAACGGTGGGCTGAACCTGTCTATCCTCGATGGGTGGTGGTGCGAGGGGTACGACGGCGATAACGGTTGGGCCATCGGGGCTGGCGAGGAATACGCCGACCTCACCTATCAGGATGAGGTCGAAAGCCGAGCCCTTCTCGACTTGCTCCAACAGGACATCGCGCCGATGTTTTACAGGCGTGGGGGTGATGGATTGCCCCGCGATTGGATTCGCAGGATGAAGCGGAGCATCATGACTTTGGTTCCTGTCTTCAACACCAACCGAATGGTCGAGGAATACACCACTCGCTGTTACGTCCCAAGCTTCCGCAGGGCCACGAAGTTGCGATTGGACCAGTTGAAAGCCGCCAAGGAGTTGGCGGTGTGGCGTCGAAGAATCGCCAAGGATTGGGGGCAGGTGCGGATCGAGGGCGTAGAAGCTCCCGTTGGCGATTTGCTGAGTGTAGGCGCGGAATTCCCCGTCAAGGTGCGCGTGAACCTTGGAGTCTTTACGCCGGATGATGTAGAGGTCCAGCTTTGCCACGGAGTACTGGATGCGATGGGTGAAATTGCCGACCCCAGCGCGACTCCACTTAGTCCTGACAATCAACGGAATGGTTCAACTGTGTTGTTCGGTGGGAGTGTTCCGTGTCGGGCCAGTGGTCAATTCGGTTTCACCGTCCGCGTCCTCCCCAAGCACGCGAACCTGCCGCATCTGTTTGAACCTGGACTCGTCACATGGGGATGATGTTGATGAGGGGAAATGATACATCCGTGTTAAGAGGCTCTAACAAAATGGAGCCGCGCACGCAGTAAGCGGGGGGAGACGGAAAGTCCAACCTAAAGTTCGTGAACCGCTTACTACGTGCGCGGCTCCATTCAGAGCTTCTAGGTTTTCCGTTGATCCCACGAGTCTGACAAACCTATCCGGTTCGTTTGCTATTGAAAAACATCGTGAGATCGAACGATCTGGATACCTGTGCCGCTCATTTCGCGGCACCTACGAAAAACTGACATTTCCAGCAGTAAATTATTCCTCATTCACTCCCTAACTTCAATTTTAGTCATACTTTGTACCGAATTTTAATGATTTAGCTTTGTTTTGTAGAATTGCCTCTTTTCAGAACAAGTCACTAATATTTATATAATATTAAAAATATAATTTCATCTGCAGTGGATGCGGGCTCGACACGACAGTCGTGTGTGGTCTTGATGGGTAGATCGCGACAGCGTCAGCACGTCCCACGTTGTTCAAATGCTCCGCCACTCACGCTTCTCATTCCGAGCGAGTTGGTTCATACTTGCAGCTTTACGCTTGCTCCTTGCCCCTTTTTCTAAGGGCTCCCGTAGTCACTTGGCCGACACGTCACTAACATAATTGTTCTCTGCGAAATGTTGGATTCAGGGGAAACTGCCGTGGCTGTTCGTATTCGGATGAAGCAGATGGGCCGGGCTCACCGGCATTATTATCGGATCGTTGCCATCGATCACCGCCAACCGCGGGATGGCAGGGTCATCGAAGAGTTGGGGGTTTACGACCCACACGTTGTGGACAAGGAAGCCCGCGTGAAGCTCCGGCCAAGCCGGATCAAATACTGGCAAAGCGTTGGGGCGAAAGCCTCTGACCAGTGCCAGGTGATTTTTAACAGGTTCATGAAAAAGTGGGAAGAACTCGAGTCCCAGGAAGCGACCAAGGTGGCTGAGGAAGCTGCGAAAGCCAAGGCCATCGCCGAGGCCGAAGCCACTGCTCCGCTGGGCTGAGGACAAGTCGGGAAGCCTTCGTTCAACGGGGGCGGAGGCCCCTGTGGCATCGGAAGACGTAACCACAGCCTTACCGCGGCGAACCATCCGGTTCGACGTTCTGACTTTGTTCCCGGGGATATTCGACGGTTACATCCGCCAAAGCCTCCTCGATGATGCGATCCAGACAGGCTTGGTGCAGGTTCACACCTGGAACATCCGCGACTGGACACAAGACAAGCATCAAAGAGTCGATGATCGACCGTTTGGCGGTGGACCCGGAATGGTCCTGATGGCTCAGCCGGTGGTCGATTGTGTAGATGCGGTGCAGGCCAAAGCCGAGCCAACGGGGAAGCTCATTATGCTTACCCCTGCGGGCGAACGGCTGAACCAGAGGATGGTCGAGCAACTGGCTGTTGAGCCCCGTCTCCTGCTCCTCTGCGGGCGGTACGAGGGGTTCGACGATCGCATCCGGCAGTTGCTCAACCCTCTTGAGATTTCCGTTGGGGACTTCGTCTGCAATGGTGGAGAAGTTCCCGCTATGGTAGTGATAGATTCCGTAATCCGGCTGATCCCCGGAGTTCTTGGTCACGAGCAGAGCGCGGTCGATGAATCGCATAGTGAACCGGGTCGGCTGGAATACCCGCAGTTCACCCGTCCCCGAGCATTCCGTGGCCTGGAGGTTCCAGAAATCCTCCTGAGTGGAAACCACGCAGCAGTCGCGAACTGGCGGCGAGAACAATCCGAAATGCGGAGTCGCATGCGCGACAACGACGAAACATAGTGGGCGATGCCCACAATACCGATTCGATTTGGCGGGCGCTGGGCGTCCAGAAAGATGAAGGTGGCAGATGCAATCAATATTCCTCCAATCGGTCGAGAATGCGAACTTGAAGTCCGATGTCCCGGACTTCCAGATCGGTGACCGCGTTGAAGTTCACCAGAAAATCCTAGATGGCCAGAAAGAGCGGATTCAGGTGTTTGAAGGCGATGTGATCGCCCGTCAGAATCGCGGGGTCAGCGAGACGTTCACCGTACGCCGACTGGTGCAGGGCGAAGGGGTCGAGCGAATCTTCCCGGTTCATTCGCCGCGGATCGCGAAGATTGTCATCAAGAAGGCCGGCACCGTTCGCCGGGCCAAGCTCTATTACTTGCGCGATCGGGTCGGCAAGGCTACCAAGATTCGCGACGATGTGAAGCGGCAGACAAGAATTGATGCCGACCTGAAAGCCGCGGCTGAAGCCGCAGCGAAGGCCGCTCAGGAAGCTGCCGCCAAGGCCACGGCCGAGGGTGGTATGAGCAAGTCGGCTCAGAAGAAAAAGGCCAAGAAGGAAGCCGAGGCAGCCAAGAAGAAGTAAGGGCCATGCCCGCCGCACCGGAGCCACCCGAACCAATCCCCGAACCCGGCTTCACACACTGGCCGTGGTGGCGGCGATGGTTCGGTCGGCGAAGCGAACGGTCGGCGGCCAGATTTCTCCGCGGTCTCGGATATCGGGTTCTTGCCGCGAATGTGTCTGATCCAGCCGGCGAACTCGATCTGTTAGCTCTCGATAAAGAAACGCTGGTTGTGGTTGAGGTTCGCTCGACTGCCTCGGATAGGCCAAACGCCCTAGAGCAAACTGCCGCCTCGGTGGACCTCCGCAAACAGCGGAAGATCACCGGGGCGACATTGCGTTTTCTGGCCACTCGGAAACTACTCGGCAAGATATCAGTCCGGTTCGATGTGCTGGTGGTGAGTTGGCCCGCCCATGCCCGCGAACCCGTCATCCAGCACATCCCTCATGCTTTTGAGGCCGTCGGCAGGTTCCAGTTATTCACTTGACCGGCGAGTGGCCGCCGTGAGGTCAAAATGCCAGAATTTCCACCGGTTGATGACCAACTCAAAGTCATCTTGCGCGGCTCCGCTCAGGTCGAAACGGAAGTCGAACTGCGCAAAAAGCTCGAAAAAAGCCTCGCGACCGGAAAACCACTTCGCGTGAAATACGGCATCGACCCGACAGGGTTCGATGTCCACCTCGGGCACACGGTTCCACTTAGGAAACTCCGTCAGTTCCAGGAACTCGGACACAAAGCCGTACTCATTCTCGGCACGGCAACGGCAGCGGTTGGCGATCCTTCTGGCCGCGATCAATCCCGGCAAGGATTGAACGCCGAGCAGATCGAAAAAAACGCCCAGACATACCTCAAACAGATTGCAAAGATCATCGATGTGACGATCGCTGAGGTGCGATCGAATGGGGAGTGGTTCGCGAAGTTTGGCTTCGCGGACATGCTCCATCTTCTTGGCCAGATGACCGTTCAGCAGATGCTCGAACGTGACGACTTCCATGATCGCATTGAAAAAAACACGCCGATATACCTTCACGAACTCCTGTATCCCTTGATGCAGGGGCGGGACTCCGTCGAGATCCACGCCGATGTGGAACTCGGGGGCACGGAGCAACTGTACAACCTGATGGTTGGCCGCGATCTTCAACGAACGAGCGGACAGGAGCCCCAGATCTGCTTAACCATGCCCATCCTTCGCGGCCTGGATGGGGTCAAAAAGATGGGCAAAAGCCTTGGCAATTACATTGGAGTGAACGAACCGCCAAAAGAGCAGTTCGGGAAGACAATGCGAATTCCCGATGAGTTGATGACCGAGTGGTTCACGTTACTCACGGACAGAACGCAAACGGAGATAAACCAGATCGTTGCTGGTCATCCGAACGAGGCGAAAAAGCTCCTCGCGGGCGACATTGTAACCTTCTACCACGGGTCCGAAGCCGCGACAGCAACTCTCGCTGACTGGAACAAACAATTCGGTGGGGGTGGTAAGCAAGACCCGGACAACATCGAAGAAGTGATGATCCCAACCACAAAACTGACTGCGGGGGCATTCCTCGCAGTCGATTTGATGGTTGAGACCAAGCTCTGCGCGAGCAAGGGTGAAGCCCGGCGAAAGATCGAGGAAGGAGCCTTCAACTACGGTCCCGACCGCTCGAAGATCACGGATCTCAAGGCGACGGTCCCGATTACCGATGGCCTGGTTATTCGGTTGGGACGGAAGATCCTTCGCGTTCGGTTGGGGTGAGGTCGAATCTCAGACGTTTGACTCACTGCCAGTGGCTCCCGCTCTTCCAACTCGCCCTGTGGGGGTCTTACGAACTCATCATGCCGGCATGGTTCAAAGCGGGGTAACAGTTGAGGAGTCGTGAGCGGAAGTTGTTGGAGTTGTGTAGCCTCCGGTCGCTGTCGCTCCCGG
>DASZJS010000045.1:0-4810 GCA_035947935.1 Gemmata sp.
CGCTGTCTCCTCAATCCTAAGCCATCCCCTGTATGTCCTTTGTATGTAGGGACAATGCACATGAGGGGGTCTGAAAGGATGGAGAGAGAGAGTTCAGCAACATCCAGCCATCAAGCAGTAATCACGCACAGCCGATCGTCCAACTCCTTCTACTTCGCTTCGTTCCTTTCGCGCTTTCCGCGCCTCTTATGGCACTCTTTCATTCTCAAGAGAGCGTTGATGGAGTGCCTTAATCTTTTCCATCATCTTCGTTTTGGCGAGTAAACTGCCCAACGAGCGATGCCATCTCAGTCAAGCCGGCGGGCGGCTCGTTCGGTTCGCTCATACCCCGGGGTTGTCCCCCATAGCGGTCTGATTGTAGGCGACTATCGATTGAGAATCAAGCGTCAAGCTCGGCAAATTCGGTATTTTTTCAGGCCTATCCCCTCCGAAAATGATAAGCCACAATTTCCGGGGAATTCAGGACCTACCTTAATCCTCGATTTGACTCAATCAACCTTCGCTGTTGACCAAAATGTCCCAATTTATCTTTTCGATACGTTCGTTACGATGTGTAAAGTTCGCCTTTGTCCGGGGTGTGGTGTACAGTTTCGCATCGTATACCGCAAATGGCCTTCCAAATTTCAAGCCGTAGTTCCAAGTTGAAGACAAACTTACAAACCGGCCAGGAAAACGAAACGCTGCCTCAAGCTCTTCAACCGGGAGCTTGATAGCTTGCTGAGAGAACAGGTCGGCGATGAATGTTACCCGCTACAAATGTTCCGTTTTGGCGGTCGATGATGATCCCGCCATCCTTTCCCTTCTTTCCATCCAGCTCGGAAACGATTTTGAAATGCTCACCGCGTGTTCGGTTGAGCAGGCGCGTGGTTTGCTCGCGCAGCGATCGGTCGATATCGTTCTAACCGATCTCCAGTTGCCGGACGAACCCGGGCTGGCGTTACTCGATTGGGTTCGACGCACGACGCCGCGAACATCCCGCATTCTCATCACGGGAACCGCGCGGTTGGAAGATGCCGCGGATGCCATCAACCAAACGCAGGTACACCGGCTCGTCCTCAAACCGTGGCGGAGCGAAGATTTGCTACAGTCCCTCAGAGCGGTCTCGCGGGGGTTGCTTTTGGAACGCAGTCACGAGCAGTTGCTTGATGAACTCCGAAAGCTCAACCTGGAACTGGAACAGCGGGTGATCGATCGCACTCGCGAACTGGAAAATGCCCTGACCCAACTTCAGCTAAAGAACCTGATGCTGGAGAAGATGGCTCTGACCGATCCGCTGACTGGTTTGTCGAACCGACGAGCCATCGACCTGATTGCTCGTAAAGAGTTATTGCGACGGAGCCGGGTTGCGACTCCATTGACCGTGGTCCTGATCGATATCGATCACTTCAAGCAGATCAACACGAACTACCTGCTTTCCGGCGGCGATCACCTTCTGGCCTGGCTGGCCGGGGTATTGCAGAACTCGATTCGAGCCCAGGATTCGCTAGCTCGTGTCGGCGGCGAGGAGTTCCTGGTGATTGCTCCAAACACTGATGCGACGGGAGCTGTGGTCCTGGCAGAGCGACTCCGGGAAAACGTGGCGTCCGGGTCAACGGCTTACAATGGACAATCCATCGGGGTAACGATCAGCTTGGGGTTGGCCGTGGCTGATGTGAGCATGACAGCAGCCTACGACGACCTCCGGGAATGCGCAGCGGGAGCCTTGAAGGAAGCCAAGGACACCGGCCGCAACCGGGCGGTCATTCGCATATTAACGCCGTCGTAGAGCGAGGGCACCGGCTTGCGCTTCTTGTCGAGACGTTCCACTCCAGCCTAAGGCCTCAACGGTGGGAGGGGCGAAATCCATTCAATTTTGGTATTGGGAGAATCTTTCTGAAAACGTCGAACGCCCTCTTCCGTGACGTGCGTGTGGAAAATGTGTAATAAAATCAAGTTTTTCAACGGCAAGAGGTTCTGTAAACCCGCGTCCGTGATTCGCATTTCGGAAAGGCTCAATGATCGTAATTTTGAAAAGCCGGCAAGTTCCTTGAGATCCTCGTCGGTCAGCGGATTTGCCCACAAGTCGAGCGATTCCAGTTCCGTAAGCGGTGTCAGTTGTTTCAACCGCAGCTTCGTCGTTCCCGTGTTGCCTAGAGCGAGTTGCTGAAGTTTCTTCAGCTTCCCAAGTTGAGGGAACGCCTCGTCAGGCAAGGGTATCCCACCCAAGGCCAGCGAACGCAATTTCGGCAGGTTTACTAGCTTGGCCAGTTCCAATCCTTTGATCTTCGTTCCCGGTAAACGAAGCTCCTCCAGCGACTCAAGGGAAATGATGTCCTGAAACGATTCGTCCGTGATGAGCGTGCGTTCCAAGACAAGCGATTGCAGCTTCTTGAGGGAGGTAAGTTGTTTCAGTCCCTGGTCGGTGACCTTTGCCTGATTCAGATTGAGCGACCGCAGATTCTTGAATCTATCAGATCTTTTGAGTCCTTCATCCGTGATAGGAGTATAAGACAAATCCAGATCGCGAAGCTCGCCGAGTTCGCCGAGCGATTGGAGACTTTCGTCATTGATGGCAGTCTTGCTGAAATTGATGCTCTTAAGTTTTTGAAGGCCGCTGAATGCCTTCAGATTTACAGTGGCGAGCGAGGTGTCGAAAAGGTCAATGGTTTCAAGGTTCTTGAGCTTCGATAATTCATTGATCCCTTGCTGCGTGATTGTCGCATCGCGCAACCACAAGGTACGAAGATCATCGAGGCCGTTCAACAGCCGCAATTGTGCATCGGTCACTCCATCGCCAGATAGGTGAAGGCAATGCAGTTTCTTTAATCCAGCCAATTTGGCCACGACGCGCTGGACCTTCTCCTGATCCTTCTTGGCTCCGATATTGAGATAGTTTTCGATGTGAATTTCGACTATTGGATGCCCCGCGGCGTTGTTGTCGCGGAGTACCGTACCACCAATGTCTTGAATCTGCTTGACCAAGTCGTCATCGGCCACTGACCGCTCATTTGAAGACCAAGCCATTCCGACGGCAGCTAGCATCACGATCCACAAGGCCGGTATGCCTGTTTGCATTGAACTCCTCCACCAGGCTCCATTTGAGTTGAGTCACGATTCGTGAAAGTGACAAACACATCGGCGGTCTACCGCCCTTAGAAGTGCGGAACGCGGAGTGCGGAATGGAAGAAACGAAGACATTCTTCTGTTCCGCACTCCGCGTTCCGAGTTCCGCGCTTCACTGACTCAGCCGATCTTCCAACCACCGCGGCGAGGCCGGGACAGCATGGCGTTGGCTTCGGCATCATCGAAGCGGCTGATCCGTGGATCCCACTTCAGCTTCTTCCCCGTTCGCAGAGCGATTGTCCCAATGTGGCAGACAATTACCGAGCCGGCACCAACCTCGACTCCGCAGATGGGGGTCTGGCGGCTGTTCACACAGTCCAGGAAGTTGCCCATGTGGTTGGTCGGGCGAGTCGGATAGAGCATCGGATCCTTCATCAGCGGCTCGGAGAGAATTGCCTGCTCCGAGGCCAGGAGCAGCCCCCGGCTCACGAAGAGTTTGCCCTTCTCGCCAATGACTAGAAGCCCGTTTTCGCCGCCATCCACACCATTGATCGGTTTGCCCGTCCTATCTTTGCGCTGCTCGCCCTTGGCATCCACCAGTCCTTCGACGGTTGACCCGGCACCGTGGCTGACCTCCAGCTTCACTTCCCCCTGGTTGGGCCTCGTGGCATAGGTGTACTGGATTTTGAAGGTCGGATGGCAGTTGTATCCATCTCCCTTGTCGTAAGGCTTTTCGGCATCGATCAACTCAACGCCGATGGGGCCAGTTCCGTCCTTGTTCAGCATCCACTGGGCAATATCGATGTGGTGTGCCCCCCAGTCGGTCATCTTGCCGCCGCTGTGTTCGTACCACCACCGGAATTCGTAGTGGCAGTTTGTCTTGCCTCCTTCGAGTCGGTACGGCACCATCGCGGTCGGCCCGAGCCACATATCCCAGTCGAGTTCCTTGGGTGGGTCGACAGCTTTGATCGGTCCACTGGTGGGGTTGCTGCCAACCCGGCACTCGATCGTCTGGATCGGTCCGAGTCGGCCACTTCGCACGAGTTCGGTGGCCAGGCGGAAACGCCCCGCCATCTCACACCGCTGCTGGCTGCCGGTTTGGAGTACCCGGCCGCTCACCGCGACAGCCTTCTTCAGGGCGAGAGCCTCCTCCACGGTGAGGGTGAGCGGCTTCTCGCAATACACGTCTTTCCCGTGCTTCAGCGCATCCACCGCGATGATCGCGTGCCAGTGATCCGGAACGGCGACAATGACTGCATCTACCTTCGGGTTGCGGGTGACTTCGCGGAAATCGTGGTGACCGCTGACCTGGAACCCATCCTTGGCATACTGTTCGACAGCAAAGGCGCGGTGTCGAGCATCCACATCGCAGACGGCAGTGAACTGGACGTGTTGAGCTCTCTTGGCTTCCTTATAGAGATCGTTCGAGCGACGCGGCGACGGGCCAACCCCAATCACCGCGACGTTCAGTTTCTCGTTTGCCCCGGTCGGTTTATTGTCCTCTGCGGCGTGGGCTGCTGCCCCAAACCAGTCGCGGGCATGCCAGGCGGGGAGCCCGACACCGACCATCGCCGAGACAGACCGGGCCATGAACCCCCGGCGCGAAAAGTTTCCACGGTTCAGCATTGCGACACCTGTTGGGAGAGAGCATTGAGAAGGAGGATCAAAGAGGGTGTATCATAACACGACGATATGTGAAGCGGCCAAACAGAAAATCAGCTTCCAGGGGTTGAGAATGGATGATCTTGAGGACCGATTTTTCGGGAAA
>DASZJS010000046.1:0-10662 GCA_035947935.1 Gemmata sp.
ACTCGTGACCGAGAAGGGTACGCACCAAAGCACTCGATACAACGCCTATACGTTCCAAGTGAACCCGATCGCCACCAAGGATCAGATCAAGGCGGCGGTCGAAGAGTTGTTCCATGTCCGTGTTGAAGGTGTGCGAACCCAAAACCGGCACGGGAAAAAGCGACGATTCCGGCAGAGTATCGGCCAACTTCCCCGATGGAAGAAGGCCATCGTCACCCTGCACAAGGACGACAAGATCGAATTCTTCTAGTAGTCATTGGTCCACAGTCGTAGTCCATCGTTCTCAGAGATTCGTTGCTCAGGAATGATTTTCGAGGAACGAGGACTCGAGCCAAAGACGGGGATGCTGGAAACTCAAAGTCGGAACTAAGGACCATGGACTAAGGACCATGGACTAATTCAATGGGTATCAAACAATACAAACCGACCTCCGCTGGCCGACGGGCCGGGATGGTCTCTGACTTCGCGGACTGCACCTATCCGCGCGAGAACCGACCCGAGAAATCGCTGCTCAAGCCCAAAAAGAAAAAGGGCGGGCGGAACTTCCAGGGCGTTACCACATCCCGCTTTAGGGGTGGAGGACACAAACAACGGTATCGGATCATCGACTTCAAGCGGAAGCTCGACAAGATCGAAGCCACCGTTTTGCAGGTCGAGTACGACCCAAACCGCAGCGCTCGCATTGCCTTGCTCCAGTACGCGGACGAAGCCAAGACCAAAACTTACATCCTGGCTCCCGATGGGCTCAAAGCTGGCGACAAGGTAATGTCCGGAGATACCGAAGCGGTCGAACCCCGACCCGGGAACTGCATGCCGCTTTGGAAAGTGCCCCTCGGCATGACGATCCACAATGTCGAACTCACTCCCGGCAAAGGCGGTCAAATCTGCCGTAGCGCGGGATGCAGTGCGACTCTCGGGGCTCGCGAAAAAGACTGGGCACTGCTCACGATGCCCAGCGGCGAAGTTCGCAAGGTGTCGAGCAAGTGCCGGGCAACCATCGGCAGCGTATCGAATGCCGAACACATGAACATCTCCATCGGGAAAGCCGGACGGATGCGGTGGAAGGGTCGAAAACCCCACAACCGCGGAACCTCTCAGAACCCGACGGACCATCCGATGGGTGGCGGCGAAGGGCGAACCGCAGGCGGTCGCGATCCGTGTTCCAAGACCGGCAAGCTCGCGAAGGGCGGCAAAACGCGGAAGAAACGGAAGCCGGGCAACAAGGCCATCATTCGCCGCCGTCCGGCTGGACCGTTCCAGAATACTGCGTGATTGCTGCGCGATTGCGGGGAGAAGCCGACCAGTCGATCCAGAAAATCAACTGGTCAATTGGATGTGGAATCACTACATTAAACAGCCCGGTTGTGATTGTGCCGGGCTTTTGTTTTGTGAATCCTACCTCCAGGACAGCCAAAGACGAAGCCCGATACCCTATACCACCCCGATGTCGGGACGGAAGAACGCATGAGCCGGTCGCTGAAGAAAGGTCCCCACGTCGATGAAAGGCTGCTGGCCAAAGTCGACAAACAGGGGATGAACAAGGAACCGATCAAGACGTGGTCGCGGGATTGCACGATCATCCCGGCATTCGTCGGCTCGACTTTCCTGGTTTACAACGGAAAGCTGTTCCACAAAGTCTACGTCACCGAAGAGATGGTGGGTCACAAACTCGGTGAGTTCTCACCCACCCGGACGTTCAAGGGACACTCGGGCGGGAAGAAGTCCGCAGCGCCCGCAGCGCCCCCGAAGTAAGGGGATGGGAGATTGGGGATTGGAAGTTGGGAATGGGAGATTGAAAGTTGGGAATGGGAGATTGAAAGACAGCCGCGAAACAGGTCTGGTCTTTCACCAACAATCCCTAGCCAACAATCCCCAATTAACAATTAGCAAACATGAAATACACAGCCAAACATCGTTATGCGGACGTATCGGCTCGGAAGATTCGGCTGTTCGCCAATCTCGTCCGCGGGCGGAATGTGGACGATGCGCTCCAACTGCTCCGGTTCTATCCGAACCGTGGAGCAAAGTTGCTGATGGCGGTCATCGAGAGTGCTTACGGCAACGCCGACGATCAGGAGTGTCCGGATCCAGACGAGCTAGTGGTTTCAGAGTGTCGGGTCGATGGGGCTCCGATGTTCAAGCGAATTCAGCCGCGGGCGCGGGGTACTGCGTTCCAGATCAAGCGGCGAATGGCGCACATCATCGTGGCACTCTCAGACCCCGAAGACTTGCAGCCGTCTGAACTATCCTTGCCACCGGCGGAGGGAGCGGTTGCCCCAACGCCCGAAGCTCCGGCAACGCCCGCAGGAGCATGACGCCAGAACAATACACCGGCTCGGGGGCCGGCGATGCCGGTCCCCGAGTTGTTTGACGGCCGGGTTTGAACGAACCCACACAAACCGGAAAGTCCTAAACCCGGTTTCGATGAAGGACACGCTATGGGTCAGAAAGTCCGACCGACTGGCTTCCGCACGGGAATCATGCGTCCGTGGCGGAGCACGTGGTACGCCACCAAGAGCGACTTCTCGGAGTTGCTGCTCGAAGATGTCAAGATCCGCGCGTTCATCCAGAAGTTCCTGACTGGGAAACGCGATCGCAAAGAACAGCGGCCAGCCATCGCCGATATCCGGATCGAGCGGACCCGCGAACGTGTGACCGTTATCGTCACATCGAGTCGGGTCGGTGCGATTATCGGAAAGAAGGGCGAAAAGATCGACAAGCTGACCAAGGCGCTGGAGAAGTTGACCCGTCGGCACATCGAAGTGAAGACGATCGAGGTCACCCGCCCGGAAATCGATGCTCAACTGATCGCGGAAGATATCGCCGAACAGTTGGAAAAGCGGGCCAGCTTCCGAAGAACGATGAAGCAGGCCATGCAACGAGCGATGGAGGGAGGAGCAAAAGGCGTCAAGCTCCAACTCTCCGGCCGGCTCGGTGGGGCGGAAATGGCCCGATGCGAAAAAGGGATGGAAGGCAGCATTCCGCTCTCCACCCTGCGGTGCAAGGTTGAATATGGGTTTGCCGAGGCCAGCACGCCTCAGGGCAACATCGGAATCAAAGCCTGGGTGAACCAGGGTGACTATTTGACGGGGGACATCGCCGATGCCACAGATGCCCAAGCGGGTCAAGTTCAGAAAAAGTCAGCGCGGCGTCGTCCGCGGTAGAACAACCCGCAAGAAATACAGCGGCCCAATCAAGGGCTTCGCTCAGCGCGGAAATTTCGTTGCCTATGGCGACTTCGGTCTCCAGTCGCTTGAAGGCGGTTGGTTGTCCGCCGAGTGCATCGAGTCCGGCCGTATCACGATGACCCGGTTCGTGTCCGGGGAAGGGCGGTATTACATCCGCGTGTTCCCCCACAAACCCATCACCGCGATTCCCGCCGAAACCCGAATGGGTAAAGGTAAGGGCGAACCCGAATACTGGGCCGCCGTGATCCGACCCGGACAGGTTCTCTTTGAAATCGGCGGGCTTCCCGAAGCCGCCGCGCGAGATTGTCTCGCACGGGTTGCCTACAAAATGCCGTTCAAGTGCCGGTTCGTGAGTCGGCGACCGAACGTATGATAGATAATAGTGGAGAGTGAAGAGCGAAGAGTGAAGAGTGAAAAACAGTCCGTGTCTTGGTTTTTTTCACTCTTCACTCTTCGCTCTTCACTCTCCACTCCCAAAGGTGAGTGATGGCTCTCAAAACCAAAGACCTCCGGGGAATGAGCGACGAGCAACTCGGGCTCACTCTGAAGGATACCGAAAAGCACCTGTTCCAGCTCCGATTCCAGTCGGCTACCGACCGGTTGGAGACTCCGTCCGAAATCCGCAAGGCGAAACAAGACATCGCCCGGATCAAGACAGTCCAACGGCAGCGGGAACTGGGCAAACTCCGCGACCTGCCAGCGGAGCAGATTGCAACGCGGATTACTGCCCTGGAAGCCAAGGTTACCGGGGAAGTACCTGGCAAGCGGGTGGCATTTCGGCAAGCCAAACGACTCAAGCGATTCCACGCGGCCAAAAAGGGGAGCGGTAAGTAATGGCAGACACAAGCAGCACCCCGAGTATCACCGCGACACCGACCAAAACGACCGGTCGGCGCATTCTTCAGGGGATCGTAACCCGGGACAAGACGAGCAAGACCCGACGGGTCGAAGTCGAGCGACTCGTTCGCCACCCGAAATACGGAAAGTTCGTCAAGCGGCGAACCGTCTGTTATGTCCACGACGAGAAGAACGATTCGCACCTGGGAGATACCGTCGAGATCGTCGAATCCCGCCCCCTCTCCAAAATGAAGCGGTGGGAACTCGTCAAGATCGTGACCAAAGCCCCAAGCCGGACGCTCTCGAACCTGGAAGGCGCGGTCGCTGGCAGCGATGCGGCTGCCCCAGCACCCAAGGCCGAAGAAAAGAAGTGATACGTTGTGAATTGTTGGTTGGAAATTGTTGATTGTGAATTGTTGATTGGAACGGTTCGTAATCAATCGACAGTCCACAACTAACAATCCACGGGGATCGTCATGATTCAGATGTATACGTTCATGGATGTGGCCGACAACACCGGTGCCAAGGAAGTCATGTGCATCCAGGTTCTCGGCGGCTCCAAGCGTCGCGTTGCCTATCTGGGCGATATCATCCGCGCGAGCGTGAAAAAGGCTCTCCCGGGCGGCGATGTGAAGCAAGGCGATGTGGTCAAGGGTGTGGTGGTCCGCACTCGGATAGCCACGCGCCGCGAGGACGGCAGCTACGTCCGGTTCGACCGGAACGCTCTGGTTCTCCTCGATAACGACAACAACCCAAGGGGCACCCGCATTTTCGGGGCAGTTCCACGGGAACTCCGGTCGAAGTTCATGAAAATCGTGAACCTCGCAGCAGAGGTGGTGTGAGTTGTGAATTGTTGACAGTTGATTGTTAATCGGAAAGTAAAGCTACGGATTTCAGCTTGGCTAAACCAATTAACAATCCCCAACTAACAATCCACAATCAACAGGTGACAAGATGTACATCCGCAAAGAAGATCTGGTTGAGGTGATTGCCGGGGACGACAAGGGCACCCGCGGTAAGGTACTCAAGGTTCTCCGCGCCAAGGGCCAGGTTGTGGTCGAAGGCGTCAACCGGGTTTACCGACACCTGAAACCATCCAAACGAAACCCGCAAGGCGGACGGCTCTCCAAGGAGATGCCTGTCGATGCCTCGAACGTCATGATGATCGACCCGACCACGGGTAGCCCAACGCGGGTCGGCATCCGATATCTGCCGGATGGTAGCAAGGAATTGTACTCGAAAAAGAGCAAGACCCGGATTCGGTTGCTCACCAAGCCCAATCCGAAATACGCGAAGGCGTGAGGCGAGAATCGCGTTCTCGCCTGTCCGGATCGGACTGTACTAATTCGAGTTGGTCGAACTGGGACGAACTGAGAACAGTGAGCGCAGTGTCATCCGCTGAGGTTTTATAGTCATGGCAGCGACCGCCGAAAAACAACCGCCGACCCGACTCCAGGAGCGGTACAACAAGGAGATCGTTCCCGCTCTGACCAAGAAGTTCGGGCGAGCTAACCGTCTCAGCCTGCCGAAACTGAGCAAAATCGTTCTGAACATGGGCGTCGGTAAAGCCCTTCAGGACAAGGACCGGATGAAGCAGGCTGCTGAGCATCTGGGCCTCATTGCGGGCCAACGCCCGCAGATCACTAAGGCTCGACTGGCCGTCAGCGGATTCCGTTTGCGAGAAGGCAACGAGATCGGTTGCAGGGTCACTCTCCGCGGTCGGCGGATGTTCGAGTTCCTGGATCGGCTCGTGAATGTTGCTCTGCCTCGAATTCGCGACTTCCGTGGGATTAACCCGAAGAGTTTCGATGGGAATGGCAATTACAGCATGGGATTGACCGAACAACTGGTCTTCCCCGAAATCGACCCGGACAAGGTGAGCTTCACACAGGGGATGGACATCACCTTCGTGACGACCACCAAAAATGACGATGAAGCCCGCGAACTGCTCCGCCTCTTCGGCATGCCGTTCCGGGAAGAAGGAAAGTAAAGAGAGAAAAGTTAACAGTGAAGAGTTCAAATGAGTAGGCTTTCCCTGGTTATGGATGCGGAAAATCTGAAACTCTTAACTCTTCACTATTAACTCTTAACTAACTAGGAACGGCCAACTCACTCGGGGCACGTACTCCCGATTCCGAGTTGGTACGCCACACTGAGAGAAACCAAACGCAATGTCAACCAACGCTAAAGAAGCCATGCACCGCCGACAGGTGGAGGCGATCGAAGCCCACCGGGCGGAACTGAAAAAGCCCGCCGACCAGCAGGACAAGTCCAAGCTGGTTCGCGGTCGCGATCTGATCCGGCTTCAACGGCGATGCCAGATCTGCGGTCGTGCCCGGGCTGTGTATCGCAAGTTCGGCATCTGCCGAATCTGCTTCCGCAAACTTGCGAGCGATGGGTTGATCCCCGGCGTTCGCAAAGCGTCATGGTGAGTTTCCAGTTCCAGGGTTCGAGCCTCCCGTTCTGAGACCAAGGCGGACAGTCAGAACGCGAAGCTCGTAACTTCTAACTCGAAACTGAGGAGATTCCGCCATGATGACCGACCCTATTGCCGATATGCTCACCCGCATTCGCAATGCCAATGAGATCGAACGACCGCTGGTGGAGATGTCAGCCACCAAGCTGAAAGTGGCTCTCGCGGATGTCCTTCTCAAAGAAGGATTCATCCTCGGATATCAGACCGGCCAGTACGTTGAGAGTCCCGAAAAGCAGAAGGAATTCAAGGTCGATGGCGACCTAGGCCAACCGCATATCGTCCTCCAGGTTTACCTCAAGTACGGCCCGGATGGCGAGAAGGTGATCCGCCACATCGAGCGATACTCGAAGCCCGGTCGGCGGGTCTACCAGGGATACAAAGAGGTCAGGAAGGTGCTGGATGGGCTCGGTATTGCCATCCTCTCCACGAGCAAGGGTGTGATGTCCGACCGCCAGGCCAAGAAAGAAAAAGTCGGTGGCGAGATTCTGTGTACGGTATGGTAACGATGAGTGTTCAGTGTTCGGTGATGAGTGTTCAGTGTTCAGTGTTCAGTGTTCAGTTAAGACATTCAAACTTCGTTTGCCGTTGCCAAATGTCTTAACTGAACACTGAACACTGAACACTGAACACTGGGAGAGTAGTGATGTCGCGGATTGGCAAACAACCGATCGTCCTCCCCTCTGGGGTGAAGGTATCGCTCGCCAGCGGGACGGTGAAGGTCGAAGGGCCGAAGGGGAAGCTCGAATTCACCTTCCATCCCAACATGAAGGTCGAATCGGACGGCAAGCAGATTCTGGTCAAGCGGCCAGACAATGAGCGGTTGAACCGCGCGCTGCACGGGCTCACTCGCGCCCTTATCAACAACATGGTCGTTGGGGTGACGAAGGGCTACGAGAAGAAGCTCAAGATCGAGGGCGTCGGTTTCCAGGCCGCGGCCAAGGGGAAAGGCGTTGAATTGACGGTCGGCTTCGCCAACCGTATCCTCCACACCCCAGCACCGGATTCGGGCGTAACCGTCGAGGTTCCCGACCCCACCACGATCGTTGTGAAAGGGGCCGACAAACAGAAGGTCGGTCAGTTCGCCGCGGAAATCCGGGCGAGCCGCAAACCCGAACCATACAAGGGCAAGGGTGTACGATACGAAGGTGAAGTGGTTCGTCGTAAGGAAGGTAAGTCGTTCGCGGCCGGTAAGTAAGACTCGGTTCACCCCATCGCTAACGCTCCGGGTTCACCCGGATAGCGAAACGCATAACTATCCGGGCGAACCCGGAGCGTTAGCGATGGGGTGGAAGAGACGAAGGGGCAAACCAACATGCAAGTACAAAAGCTCAAATCGAAGCAAGCCGAGCGGCGACGATTCCGCGTACGGAAAACGATTTATGGCACACCTGAGCAGCCACGTCTCAGCGTGTTCCGGAGCAATCTGCACATTTACGCGCAACTGATCGATGACCTGAACGGGGTTACGGTCGCAGCAGCAACCAGTTCGGGCAAGACCTCCGGTCTCAAGCACGGAGCGAACATCAACGCTGCCGTTGAGGTCGGAAAGAAGATCGCCGAGGCAGCCAAGGCCAAGGGAATCTCCAAGGCAACATTCGACCGCGGTCAGTTCCGTTTCCACGGACGGATCGCAGCTCTGGCCCGGGCCGCAACGCAGGCGGGGCTCGTTTGCACGGGGCTCGAAGCCCCTAAACCCAAGGAAGCCCCACCAGCCGAGGCACCCGCCAAGGGCAAGGGCGAAGGCAAACCCAAGGGTGAAGGCAAGCCCAAGGGCGAGAAGTCCGATGCTCCCAAGAAAGAAAAGCCCGAGAAGGGCGAGAAGAAGTAAGTGAATAGCCGGGGGTATCAACCTCTGGAATAATACAAGGAACTGAATCATGGCGCGTGAGCGACGAGATAAAGGCGATGGCGACTCGCGAGACAACGCGCTAGTCGATTTCGTGGTGAAGATCCGCCGATCCGCCTGCGTCGTCAAGGGCGGTAGACGGTTCAGCTTCAATGCCCTCGTTGTGGTGGGCGACCGGAAGGGCAAGGTTGCCTACGGTTACGGCAAGGCCAACGAAGTGCCTCCCGCCGTCGAAAAGGCGATCAAGGAGGGGGAAGGCAACGTCCAGCGGCAGAAGAAGATTTCGCTTCGCGGCAACACCATCCCCCATCGCGTGATCGGCAAATACGGAGCGAGCAAGGTGATCCTCGTCCCGGCTGGACCTGGCACCGGCGTCAAGGCCGGTCCCGGCGTTCGCGAAGTGTTGCAAGCCTGCGGGATCACGAATATTCTCACCAAGGTACATGGTAGTACCAACCCAATTAACCTCGTGAAGGCCACCATCGACGGGCTCCTGCAACTGCGGACCCGCGACGAAGTGGCCCGACTTCGCGGCGTAGCGCTCTGATTCGGCGATTTATGAAGGATCTTCGCCCCGATGGGCAACGCCGCGAACGATTTTCCATAAGTCCTGATATAGTTTGCAGTGGCGGCAATCATTCCGACCCCGGAGGGGTCACAGCAATTAGCCGGTGGTTGAGCGAAGCGACACCACCGGTGGTAATTAGGAAGCTCTCATGGACCTCACCAGCGTTTCCAGCGGAATTCAAAAACGCAAACTCAAGCGGCGAGTTGGCCGCGGGATCGGGTCCGGTCAGGGCAAGACGTGTGGACTCGGTCACAAAGGCCAGTACGCCAGCGCGGGGGCAAGGCTTCCCAGTGGGCTGTTCGAGGGCGGTCAAATGCCGCTCTACCGACGATTCCCCAAGCGCGGCTTTAGCCACGCCACCTGGGACAAGGATTACGCCATTGTGAATGTCGGCGATCTCGAACAATTCGACGCCAACGCCACAGTGGACATGGCCGCTTTGAAGTCCAAGCGACTGGTCGTCGGCACCTTTGATGGACTCCGCGTTCTCGGAGATGGCGAATTGACCAAGAAGCTGACGATCAAAGCCGACCACTTCTCCAAGTCTGCCAAGGAGAAGATCGAAAAAGCCAGCGGAACCTGCGAGACACTGCCAAAGCCCAAGAAACCGGTTCGGAATAAGATGGGCTCAACGAAAAAAGCAACGATCGCGGCTGCAAAGGCAAAGGCCGCGAAGGCTCCCAAGGCGAGTTGATCTCGTGGAAGTTGAAGTTGGAAGTTGGAAGTTGTGAATTGGGCTTCTCGCTTATTTCCACCATGGGATGAGCAATTTCCAATCAACAACTCCCAACTCCCAATCCCCGTCCGAAGGACTAAGGCATGAACTGGCGATCGCTCTCCCTGCTCACCGGCATTCTCAGCCTGATCGGCGGGATCGCGACATTCACCTACGGCGGTCCATCGTGGGTGGCATGGACGCTCAGTCTGTTGGGAATCGCAACCGCGATTGTTGGGATTGCCCCCGAACAACTGTTCGTCATCTTCAAAATCCCCGAACTGCGCAAAAAGATCTTCATCACGCTGCTCTTCATCGCGGTTTATCGGATCGGCTATTACGTGCCGCTCCCGATGATCGACCAGGCGAAGATGGCGGAGAAGATGTCGCAGGCCCAGACCGGTGCCCTCGGTCAGGTTCTTGGGTTCGTATCGCTCTTCTCGGGTGGCAATCTAAGCCAGGCGTGCATCTTCTCAATGGGCATCATGCCCTACATTTCCGCCTCGATCATCATCCAATTGCTCGCGAGTGGTGTGATGCCATCGCTTGAGCGGCTCCGAAAAGAAGGCGAGAGCGGACGGAAGAAACTGAACGAAATTACGCGATATCTGACCGTCCCCATTTGCATGATCCAGGCCATCATGATCGTGCAATCGGTGATGCGACGGGACGCGGGTGATACCGGCATGGGGCTTGGCGTTCAGGGCTACGATGAGGGATTTAACCTCTGGTGGTTCGGAGGTGCCGCGGTCATCACCATGACGGCCGGAACGGTCTTCCTCATGTGGCTCGGCGAGCAGATCGATGAATACGGTATTGGGAATGGCATCTCGCTCATCATCATGGCAGGTATCGTGGCTCGCCTGCCGGATGCCACGAACATTCTCTTGATGGATAGCACCACAGGCAAACTGAAAGCGACCATCTTCACATTGGGTGGAGCAACCGGAGAGATCAGTTTCGAGAAACTCCTGGTCCTGGGGTGCCTGTTCCTGGCGGTGGTTGTTGGTGTGATTGCGATGACCAAGGCCC
>DASZJS010000047.1:0-2174 GCA_035947935.1 Gemmata sp.
ACTTCAATCATAAACAAACTCGTGATTTGGACTGGCTGACTGATCTCCAACCACTTCCATGTTCTCGCCCCCTCGGTGACATCATCAGAATGGCAAGTCGTCTGAGTGCAGGTTCGGATTAAGGATTCATCATGCGACCCAACCGTCGTCATAATAATGCCTCATTCCTGCCCGCGTTTAACCTATTCTCCGAGTGGTCGGGATTGAGATGATTAACTTGAAGGGAGGGACTTTACGGTGCATGTGGCTCGATCGTCAACGTATCGACTTGTCCCGAGTCTTCGTTAAGGAGATAATGAGGCTCACTCAAGGAGTGCCCTCCCTATGCTCCTCGTTGGCCAACAAACAAGCCGGACCTGTCGCGGTATTCATCGCCGCGCGTTCCTGCAGGCTGGCGCGAGTTCAGTTCTCGGGCTGTCGCTCGTGGATCTGCTTCGCGCTCGTGCTTTCGGTCAGCCCACAGGACATGCGAAGTCGGTCGTTCTGCTCTGGCTGTGGGGCGGTCCCAGTCAACTCGATACGTTCGACCCCAAGCCTCATGCCTCACTCGACTACCGTGGACCCTTCGGCACCATCCCCACTCGCGTGGCGGGTGTCCGCTTCTGCGAACTCTTCCCACAACTGGCCAAACTCACCGACAAGCTCTCCGTTATTCGCACTCTGACCACCGAGTCGAACGATCACGGCATCGCCGGAACCATCGGACTCACTGGAAGCGGAGCTGGTGGCACCGGACTCGATGGCAAACCGCTTCCGGGTTCCCCGCGACCAGCGCTTGGCTCAATAGTTGCCAAGGCGATCGCAATCGACAAACGCGAAAGGATGGGTTCCCCACGTCAAGGTTCCATTCATCCATTCTTTGTCATCGGCGGTAAGTTACATCAGGGGAAAAAAGCGATCATCGGCGAAGGCGGAGGACCGCTTGGGGCGGCGTGGGATCCCTTTCGTCTGGAATATGATCCCATTGCCGGCACCAGAATACCGGCTTTGCAATTACCAAAGGACTTGACCCCCGAACGCATGGCCGACCGGCAGAAGTTGCTCGCGGCGTTTGGCAAGGCCGATGCTCACACCGCCGAGTTTGCCGCAGTTGAGAAACTCGATGATTACCGCCTCCGCGCTCTGGAAATGCTCACTTCCCCCACGGCAGCCGCAGCGTTCGATCTCTCGAAGGAACCCTCGGCGGTTGCGGATCGGTATGGTCGCACCCGGTTCGGCCAATCGTGTTTGTTGGCTCGTCGGCTGGTCGAGGCTGGAGTGCCATTCGTTCAAGTGAACTGGAGCGATCACGTCGAGGCCGAGGAAGACAGTGGCGATGGCGGGTGGGACCATCACTATCGAAACTTCCAGATCATGCAGGATCGACATGCCCCGTGGCTCGATCAGTCTTTCTCAGCGCTACTGAACGATTTGCACGAGCGGGGGCTACTGGCCTCAACGCTCGTTTTGGCCGTTGGGGAGTTCGGGCGTGAACCGAAGGTGAACGACAAGGCAGGCCGCGATCACTGGCCGGGTTGCTACTCGGCACTCGTTGCGGGCGGCGGGGTGAAAGGTGGACGGGTGATTGGTACCAGCGATGCGAAGGCCGCACAACCAGCCGATACGCCCCTCACCCCGGCCGATCTGAACGCGACGGTGCTGCAACAGGTTGGCTTGACCAGCGAGCAGGTGACCGGAATCGGCCTCACCCCAACCGGCCGTGTGATTGAGGAGTTGTTCTAAAGTCCATAGGAACACAATGACACAGGCAGCGATTACATTCGATCGGGTTCTGACCGTTTTGTTCGTATTCTCTTTCAGCGCCCTTCGCGTTTTCGGCGGCGAACCGACTCGCCTCACCACGGATGGCAGTTTCAAGCAGAATCTCCAGTGGTCCCCGGATGGGAAAACGCTTCTGTGTACTCGCATTCATCAAGGGAAAATGGCCCTCTGGACTCTGCCTGCCGAGGGCGGTGAGATGAAGCGGCTTCTGCCCAATCACACCGAGCCGCACTTCGATGGGCACTGGTCGCCCGATGGCAAACGGATCGTTTACGTCTACGATCAACTTCAAGGCACCGATGGCCATTTGCGTATCAACACCTGCGCTGTAGATGGCTCAGACGACAAAGTACTGATCCCGCACAAGGCGTTCGAGGAATCGCCGCGATGGAGTCCCGATGGGAAACTCGTGC
>DASZJS010000048.1:0-3684 GCA_035947935.1 Gemmata sp.
GCCAAGATGTTCATTGGCGGATTGTGTACTCCGAGTCAAAAGCCTGAAATTCGCCGACTCGCAATCATTGCCTTGACTGGTCTCGACACACTGGCTGCAGCAACCCAGGCTGCTGAGTTCCTCGGCGATGCCAAAGCGGAACCCGTTTTGCTCGATCTTTATGCTGCCTTTCTCAATCGCAAGGCTGGTGTGCCAGCATTCGCCAAGGCTCTTGCCGGGATGAAGCTGAACCCTGAAGTGGCCAAGCTCGGCCTCCAGGCCATTCGGACATCCACCCTGACTGTCCCCGAGTTGACCGATGCCCTGATAAAAGCTGGCAGCCTCAACGCGGCACGCAAACCGCCAACCGATACCGAGGTGAAAGCATTTGCAGCAGATACGCTCAAAATGGGTGATGCGATACGAGGAGAAGCTGTTTTCCGTCGCAAGGAACTCCAATGCCTCGCTTGTCACGGCATCGGTGGCGCGGGCGGACAAGTTGGTCCGGACATGACCAGCATCGGAGCCAGCGCACAAGTCGATTATCTGGTCGAATCCATCCTGCTTCCGAGCAAGGCGATCAAGGAGGGGTTCCACGCCATCCGGGTTGTCACACTTGAGGACAAGGTTCACCTCGGTATCAAGGTTCGAGAAGCGAACGGAGTGCTCGTTCTCCGAACCTCCGAGGACAAGGAGATAACGATCCCGGTCAAAGACATCGCGGAACGCGGCGAGACAAAATCGCTGATGCCGGAAGGACTGACCGACACGCTCTCCAGGCAGGAATTTGCCGATCTCGTGCGGTTCATGTCGGAACTTGGAAAGATTGGGCCTTATGCTCCGAGCAAGGCTCGGGTCGTTCGCCGCTGGCAAGTGATTGACCCAACGGGTTCGAACCTGGAACTGTTCCGTCGAAATCGCGTCTCAACAGCCGCTGAACCCGATGCAGCATTTACCTGGTCTCCGACTTATTCCCGCGTGTCCGGTGATCTCCCGCTGGCGGAACAGGCCAAGTTCTCGGTGTGGTCGAACACAGCCGAGCAAACAGTTTTGCGATTCCAGCTTGATGTGACGACACCCGGCACGACAAAACTGAAACTCAACTCCGTTGCCGGGCTTTCGCTATTTGTGGGTGCCACTCCAGTTGAAGCAAAACCCGAAATCGTTCTGGATTTGAAGACGGGAGTCCAGACAATCACGTTAATTCTCGATCGATCGAAACGAACAGAGGATGTGCGAATGGAACTGGATGATGTGCCCAATTCGCCTGCCCGGGTTACTATTCTCGGGGGCAAATAAGAGAGATGTCGTTCTCCCTCTTCGCTGTCCATCTCTCCGATGGGGCATTCTCCACCGGTTGGACAGCGACCGGATTTGCCGGGACAGCAATTCTCCTTCTCATTGCTATGTGGAAAGTTCGTGAGGAGGAAATCCCTCGAATTGGCCTTTTCTCTGCCGCATTCTTTGTCGGATCCAGCATCCACATCAAGCTTGCACTCTTACCCACTAGCGTCCACCTGATTCTGAACGGGCTGGTAGGTGTCGTGCTTGGGCGTCGAGCGCCGCTGGCGATCATTGTTGGGCTGCTGCTGCAATGTCTTCTCCTGGCACACGGTGGCCTCACGACACTCGGTTTGAACACTTGCATTATTGCCATCCCTGCTGTCATTGCCGGGTGGGCATATCCGGTTTTGCGAACGCTGAGAGTTCCCCCGTTCGCTCGTGGCGTTCTCCTGGGAGGAGGAGCGGTCGCTCTTGCAGTTACATTCAACTTCCTGGTTCTTCTCTTCGGAGGCAAAGAGGATTGGAGTACCCTGGCCCGGCTCGTACTTCTCGCTCACCTGCCGGTTGTTGTTGTGGAAGGGCTGATGCTCGGCGTAATCGTGCAGTATTTGGAGATTGTGAAACCCGAAATGCTCGGTTCCAGGTCGGGCAAACAACAGACCAAAGATGAATTCGACAAAGAAAATTGTTGAGAGTTCTCGCGCGTTTCTCACGTGGTCGGGAAGATCTCTGCAAAAGGGATTTCCCATTGACCGATCCCGACGCTCACCATCACCGTCTGTTTCTTGATATCCACACGAATGACTTTGCCTGTCGAATCAAAACGTGAGACACGGACAAGATCGTTTGGTTTCAGACTTTCCCGAAGTCCCGTCAACGCTGCCTTTTCGACAGCTTCACGGTCGATCGCCGTGCGGCGACGCTCGAATTCTTCCTTCTCCCGATCGGCTTCATGTCTCGCAGCAAGAGCTTCGACCTTGGCTTTCTCGGCTTCCTCGCGGAGTAGCTGAAGTCGAGCAAGATCGCCCGTCTTCCCCTTTTTTCTCTTCAGGTATTTGTGGGCTCTCTTGAGCAACTCCTTGGGTAACTTGAGTCTGCGAGCAATCTTGAGAGCATTGCTCATCCCAAACTGGCCGATGTGGAGTCTGTAGGTTGGTCGCATCGTCTCCACATCGAACTCAACAGCTCCGTTTTCGGCTCGATCGTTGTTGAACGAATAGGTTTTCAAGTCGCCCAAGTGAGTGGTGACTATGGCCCGACAGCCCACCTTGTCGAGCTGATCGAGTATCGCTCGACCTAGCGCTGCTCCCTCGGTTGGGTCGGTTCCAGCCCCAAGTTCATCGAGCAGGATGAGGCTATCCGCAGTTGCAATTTCAAAAATGGAAGCGATGCGGGAGATGTGCGAACTGAAAGTACTAAGCGATTGTTCCAAACTCTGTTCGTCCCCGATGTCTGAGAGTATGTGCTGGAAGATAGGGACCAAACTTCCTTCGCCAGCCGGAATGTGCATACCGCATTGAGCCATCAGACACAGCAAACCAGTTGTTTTAAGTGTGACTGTCTTACCTCCTGTATTTGGACCCGTTATCACCAGGAGGTTGAATCCGATCCCAAGCCGGAGATCGATGGGAACCACTTTGCGGAGGGGAGGATGTTGGGGATCTTGACTCGGTAGGCTTGGTTCGGGGGATATCGAACTTGATGATTGCTGTTCTGATTTTCGTGTTCTGGAATCGTCGTTGCGGAAGATGCTTTCGAGGAGGGGATGTCTGGCATTGCGGAGCCAGAGGCGACCTTCCACATTCAGGTCCGGCGGATACATATCGTAGTCGCGACTATAACGGGCCTTGGCGGTAATCAGGTCCAGTCTGGCAATCACATCAAGGGCATAACACAACGGCTTCGCCACTCTTCCAACTTCGACGCTGAGTCGCCGGAGAACTCGCTTTACCTCGCGATCCTCATCGGCTTTCAAACTGACGCGATCGGCACTCAGACTGGCTATCGCGGCCGGCTCGATAAAGACCGTCTCGCCCGTATTGCTGACCCGGTGAACGACACCCTGAACCTTGTGCCGGTGGTTCGTGGAGACGGGGAGGACGTAGTGATCGCCGCTGACTGTGGCATTTGGGTAACTGAGGATGCGACGCAATTCGGGATCGCGAAGGAGGCGGCGAATTTCGGCTTTCACCTTCTCGTCGAGGTCATAAAGTTTCTGGCGAACGGTGGCAAGGTCGCGACTGGCCATATCCAGAACGTGGCCGCGGCCATCAATGCAACCAGAAATGGTTTTCCCGACTGTTCCCAGATCCTCGACACCCGAGAGCATTTCGATCAGCCGTATGAGATGTTCCGCAAGCCGCATCCGATAGCGGTAGATGGCTCCCGTGCAATTCAGGCTCTCGCTCACCTCAAGGAGTT
>DASZJS010000049.1:0-4835 GCA_035947935.1 Gemmata sp.
CACTCCTTGACCCGACGCAGTGTGAAGGGGGGATCGTCTAAAATAGTCGACAAGCTTTAACGGATATTCCGTCGATTACGATGAAGTGGGTGAGATTCACAACATAACGTTGAGTTTGCTGCTTTCCTTCAAACAACTCAATTTCCCTCCGCGATACAGTCCGATTCGTCAGTTTGTCAACTGGAGTGACTTTTATTGCACACAAGAAATCCACTCGATCTCGATTTTGCAGAAGACTTGCACGGAATGGTTGGAAATAATTGAAGAGTGCGATCTCTTGAGCGAGTCAGAGTGCTGCCGAAATGTCGCAACCTTCACCGACGCACTATCTCGATCAATCGCATAGAGAAATGAACACACACGGTTACCCCAAATGATGCACACCTCCCGACGTGACTTCCTCTGGCAGTTTGGTGGTGGGCTGGGCGGTCTTGCTCTCACGCAGTTGTTAGCGGAAGCTGGGGAATTGCCAGGCATTCCAAAGCCGAAACCCGAATTCGATGGCGGATTGCACCACGTCGCCAAGGTGAAGCGGGTCATTCAACTCTTCATGAATGGCGGAGTCAGCCAGCCGGACACCTTCGATTACAAACCGGAACTGGAGAAACGACACGGCAAACCATTCGATCCCGGTACCGGTGAGAAAGTGGAAGGAGTCACCAGTTCACCCGGCAATCTGATGAAGAGCCCCTTCCCGTTCAAGCAACACGGAACTTGTGGCCGATGGGTCAGTTCCATCTTCCCACGACTGGCCGGGCAAGTGGATCAGATGGCATTTCTGATGGCCGTTGCCTCCAAGTCAAATGTTCACGGACCATCCAGCTACATGATGAATACCGGCTTTATCCTTCCCGGTTTTCCCTGTATGGGCGCGTGGCTCTCCTACGGCCTTGGCCGCCTGACGGAAAACCTGCCCACCTTTATCGTTCTTCCGGATGCACGTGGTTTGCCCTACAACCAGAAGGGAAATTTCGGGGCCGGCTTTCTCCCCGTTGCACATCAGGGAACGATTTTGAACGCTGCGGGTACCCCACCGGTGCCGGACCTGACACCTTCACCCAAAACCAGTTTTGTGACTCCCGACGCGGATAAGGATGCCCTCGATCTGCTCGCGAAGTTGAATCGCCAACACGCTGCAACGCGCCCCGGCGATTCGCGACTCGATGCCCGTATCGAAAGCTACGAACTCGCTGCAAAAATGCAGCTACACGCTCCCGAAGCGTTGGACCTGGAAAAAGAGACAGCCGCGACCCGGAAGAATTACGGTCTCGATGATGTAGCAACGGCCGACTTCGGCCGACGCTGCTTGCTGGCACGTCGGTTGTTGGAGCGTGGCGTTCGATTCGTGCAGGTCTGGAGTGGTGCCGGAGGGCCGAGTGGCAACTGGGATAACCACTCAGACATCATCAAAGAACTGCCTTCCATTGCCCGATCGGTCGATCGACCCGCCGCGGCGTTGCTTCAAGACCTGCACGACCGTGGATTGCTCAAGGACACGCTGCTGGTGTGGAGTACGGAGTTTGGCCGTCAGCCATTCACACAGGGTGCGACGGGGCGCGATCACAATGCGGGAACTTCGGTGGCTTGGCTTGCCGGGGCCGGTGTGAAAGCTGGCGTTGCGCACGGGTCGAGCGATGAGTGGAGTTGGCGGGCCGGAGAGGACAGAGTGTACTGCTACGACCTCCACGCCACGATTTTGCACCTCATGGGCATCGACCACACCAAACTGGCCGTCCGCCACGATGGCACTGATCGCCGCCTGACCGATGTTCATGGCGAGGTGATCGAGGCTATTCTGGCCTGATACCCCTGAGAAGCGATTGAAAAGGATACCCTACCGCCATGTAGAAAGGCATTCGTCACATCCAAAGCGCTACCCGGGTTGCCCTTGCCGTTGACGAGAGCGTTGGGTTAGATTCCTGTTGACCCGCTTCCCGGCGACGCTGGAAAGGACTCCGCCGCTGTGACCAGACCCCTCACATCCACTGAGAAGTGCTTCGTGTCAGTTCCGGAACCGCGGGATCAGGACTGGGCCGAAGAAGTGGCCGCGGCAATGGACCGTGGCCGAACCGGTTTGATCGCCCGCCAGAATCCAGATGGTCACTGGGTTGGTGAACTCGAAGGCGATACCATCTTGGAATCCGAGTTCATTCTCCTCCTCGCATTCCTTGGAAAACACGATGACCCCCGGGTGAAACGTGCCGCCAACTATCTCCGGACGAAACAACTGTCCGTGGGAGGGTGGCCGAATTATCCCGGAGGCCCAGCCGAAGTCAGCGTTTCGGTCAAGGCATACTTTGCCCTCAAAATCGCGGGCGACTCTGCTACCGAGCCGCATATGGTCCGTGCGGCTGAGGTCATCCGCAATCTGGGCGGAGCCGAGGCCACCAACTCGTTTACCCGTTTCTATCTCGCACTACTCGGGCAGCTTCCTTATGCGGCATGTCCATCAGTGCCGGTCGAATTGATGCTCCTCCCGCGGTGGTTCTTCTTCAACATCTATGCCATGTCCGCATGGAGCCGGACGATTTTCGTGCCGCTGTCGGTCGTGGATGCCTTCAAACCGGTGACTCGGTTACCCGAGTCGATGCACATTCGCGAACTCTTCCTCGATCCACCCGAGACACCTCGCTGGCCGGCGAAGCCTACAAAGAAGTGGTTCTCGTGGACCAATTTCTTCCTTGGAATTGATTGGATTCTGAAGAAATTGGGACAATTCCGGCTGACGCCATTTCGACAGTTCGCAGCGCGCAAAGCAGTGGCCTGGATGCAAGAGCGTTGCCAGGAGAGCGATGGCCTTGGGGCGATCTTCCCACCGATCATCTATCACGCCGTGGTCCTGAAGTGTTTGGGCGCATCGGATGATGACCCGGAAATGCGTTGGGTTCTGAAGCAACTCGACGATCTGGGTATCGAAGAAGGCGAGGCACTGCGATTGCAACCATGCCTCTCGCCAGTATGGGATACTGCACTCTCGTTGATTGGACTGGCGGATACCGGACAGCGGGGCGATTCGGAGGAAACGGTATCGGCAGTCAGTTGGTTGCTCAACAAAGAGGTTCGACAATCGGGGGACTGGGCGAAAACAGTGCGAGGTGTTGAACCCGGCGGCTGGTTCTTCGAGTACCGCAACGCCCCCTATCCCGATATCGATGACACCGCAATGGTGTTGATCGCTCTAGCTCGGGCAGGGCATGCCACTCGAACGATTGCTCAACCCGCGATCCACCGGGCGCTCAACTGGCTGGCTGCAATGCAGAATTCCGATGGCGGCTGGGCGGCCTTCGATCGCAACATTAACAACGAAATCCTCACGAAAGTCCCATTTGCCGATCACAATGCCATGCTCGACCCGAGTTGCCCGGACATCACCGCCCGGGTTTTGGAGGCGCTGAGCCATTACGGTTACCGCGTCGGTCAGAAGCCGGTGGATGTGGCGGTGCGATTCATCCTGGCGCACCAGGAAGAGAGCGGAGCGTGGTTTGGCCGGTGGGGAGTCAACTACATCTACGGAACCTGGCAGGTTCTGGTCGGACTCGCGGCGATCGGCTTTGACATGAACGCAATGGTGGTTCGCCGAGCAGTGCGCTGGTTGAAGGAGTCCCAGAACGCCGATGGCGGATGGGGCGAGTGTTGCCGAAGCTACGACGAACCGGAACTGGCCGGGCGAGGGGAATCGACTGCTTCGCAAACCGCATGGGTGCTTTTGGGGCTCATCGCGGCGGGAGAGATCGAGAGTCCCGAAGTGCGCGTCGGCGTTGAGTATCTGGTCGGCACACAGAACATCGATGGCGGATGGAGTGAGGAACCGTTCACGGGCACCGGGTTTCCGCGCGTATTCTACCTCAAATACCACATGTACCCGGTATACTTCCCGTTGATGGCTTTGAGCCGCTATTCGCAGCGCATCACCCATCGTCAAGCCATTGAGTCTCAAGTCGGGCCAAGGGTGCTTCGACTGCTGCCGTCTAACTGACCTGAGCCTGCCAATTTGAAACTGGAGAAGCCATGCGATTCCCCCTAAGCCTGACCACAGACATGGCCGGGTACATGATTAAGAAGAAGCTCAAGCGGGAACCGCGTTTCCCACTCGTGCTGATGCTAGAGCCGCTGCACGCCTGCAACCTCACCTGCACCGGCTGCGGCCGCATTCGCGAATACGAAGACACAATCAAGGAGAAACTAACTGTCGAGGAGTGTCTGGAGTCGGTCGATCAAGCGGGCACACCCATTGTGAGCATCTGTGGCGGCGAACCGATGATTTACCCGCATATCGGCGAACTCGTTCGCGGTATTCTCAAGAAGCGAAAGCACATTTATCTCTGTACTAACGGCATGTTCATTACGAAAAAACTGCATCTGTTCCGCCCTACATCGCGGTTCTTTTTCAATGTTCACCTGGATGGTCTGGAAAAGACACACGATCTGATGGTGGAACGCCAGGGGGTATTTCAGGCGGCCGTTGAGGGCATCAAAGCCGCGAAGAAGGCCGGGTTTCTGGTGTGTACCAACACAACGCTTTACAAAGAAACCGACATGGCGGAAATCGATGCCCTGTATGCCTACCTCACCGAGTTGGGAGTGGATGGATTCATGCTCTCGCCGGCCTATGGTTATGCGGCCGTGTGCAGCACCAATCCGGATGGCGCTGCGGAGATCTTCCTCACCCGTGAGCAGATCAAGAAGAAATTCAACCAGGCAGAGGGACTGTTCCGGAAATACAAGATGAATACCTCGCCGGTCTATCTGGAATTCCTGCAGGGGAAGCGGGAACTGAGTTGCGCTGCCTGGGCCAGCCCGACGCGAAACGTCAAAGGCTGGAAGGGGCCGTGCTA
>DASZJS010000050.1:0-1708 GCA_035947935.1 Gemmata sp.
CTTGAACCGGGTCACCGGAGAAGAGCAATTCCTTCGCGCCAGGACCAAAAACCGTCAGGAGCGTACTGGTGTCTCCCGCTTTCGCGGCGGCGTAAATCGTTTGACCGGCGATTTCCGGCGACGCGAATGTTTGCGGTCCGGCGGTGCTGGTTTGTTCCGGTTTGTTTTTGTTGCATCCGACCCCGAGCGTAGCCATCGCGATCAACATCAGCAAAAACATGCTGCATGAACCGAATCTTATTCTGGCAGGTCTAAGGTGCGTCATACCAACTCCTTTATCGTGCCAACCGAACCATTCCCTGGCGTTGTTTTCTTTCATAGGAATTCGCATCGCGCAAGGCTACTTGCGGCGCGCACCTCCCGTGGCTCCCAGACTCTGGTTCCCACGCGCACTCTGCGCGCGCCCTCCCCCGGATCCGGAAAACGCGTTCGGGCGAGCAGACTGAGTGGATGGACTATTGGAGGGGCGTTGATACCCGCGGGCAGGATCAGTACTGGGCCGCGTAGCCGGGGTTTGGTTTGGACGATTTCCGGAATAGGTCGGCCGAGTAGACGGCGTCCCACCGGCGCCGGGTCGAGTGCCCGGACCCGCAGGCAGAGTTGTGGCCGGAGGGCGACCATATCCGGGATATCCGGGCGGACGATATCCCGGATTACCAGGACGATAGCCAGGGTAACCTGGACGATAGCTGGGGTACCCCGGCCGGTAGCCGCCCCCGTAGTAGCCACCCCGCCAGTAACTGTTTCCCACGTAGATATTGCGGTTGTAGATGATCGTATTGCCACGCCAGTTTGTGCCCCAGTATCCCCAACCCCAGACGCAACAGCCGCCGTTAATCATTGCCCCAACGGCGATGCCAACGCCGAAGGATATAACGGCCGCCGCAGCTACGTCCGCAGAACTATATCCTGGGACCACAACCGGGGCACCATAAACTACAGTCGGGTTGTAAGCGGGTACGTAGACGACCTGTGGATTCGCGGGCTGAATGACAATCGTCTGTGGAGTCTCCTGGACGACCTTGATCTCCGGACCCGACTTCAGGTTGCCCGCCGCATATGCCTTGGCGCGCATTCTCTGGACGGCTGCCATAACATCCTGCTGCTGTGTGGCGGACGCTTCACCAAGCGCAGAGGTCCAGGCGAGGTTTTTAGCAAGATCGTCGAGCACCGATGGAAACTGAGTGAGTGCCTTCACTGACGGATCCCATGATTCCTGGTCCACTGCCTTCGCGAGCGCTTCGTCTTTGAGGCTGGAGTTTTGTTTCATCCAGACAACCGCGTCAACAACTTCGTAGGGAAAAGTTGCAGCACCGAGAACCTGTGCGACCAAAGCGTCGGGATACAGAGCGATTGGAGCAACGAGCCCATCGAGTTCCTCGGGAGTCAGAAGCGCATACTCCTTCTGCGGCCCCGACGGCTGGGACGTGTTCTGCGGGCCTGCGTCGACGGGAAACGTTGTAAGGGCAAGAAGAAAGCTCATCAAGGCGGCGACTGCTTTTTGTAATGGAGGCATAGTGTCCTGATTCTGGCAAGCGCTTTTCGCGAAACAGTCGCCCGCATTCGTACGGACCCGCTGAAGACCGGAGGGCAGACGAAATTCATCCAATGAGAAACCTGAGCCGACTCCAAACATCCGGGGATGTTCCGCTGTCCCTTCAACTTCTCTGACGGTGTCGCTACACGCCTGCTTGCGACTGTACCCGTG
>DASZJS010000051.1:0-3124 GCA_035947935.1 Gemmata sp.
AAACGGATGACGGATTGCCTTCATCTGCTGGAATGCTTGATATTCTTGCCGGACCTGATTGCTGTAGGAGTTCTCTGACTCGGCATTGCCAAAGACAAACTTGATTGCCTTGTGGTATCCACCCGGCGCTTCGCACTTCCACACTTCACCGAATCCACCCCGGCCAAGCGGCTCGATCAACGTATAGCCAGGGATTGGCTCACAGGCAGCCAGTTTTCTATACGGTTGTTGCGATTTGTTATCGCTAATCAATGGCATATGTGTGTACGTGTGAGACAGTGTTCGGAGACTCAACTCTAGAACACGCCTGTCATCGAGGGAGTTCAGTAAAAAGAAACTGACCTCTCCTATCATTTCAAACAATTTCGCAACTTCATGCCAATCGGAAGCACACCAAGCCGCTGGCGCTCAACGTCACACCACGACGAATGGGCCAACGCAGCATGACCTTGGCTCGTGTCAACCACTCGCACGATGTACCAACCGGGCATCGCGAGTTTTCCAGAAGGGATCATTACCGTAACGTGAGGAATCGCCTTGTCGCCCAAAGATATCGCCGGGGGAGGATGTCATTTTGCCAGTTTCGCTCCTAAAACACTCCGAATGAAAACGAAGGGGCTTCGAGTAGGAAGTAATTAGCGTCAAGATGCAAGTAAGAACATCAGCTTGGATTTTCTCTTGCTGCTTTTTGTTTTGCCCTTGCCCCTTGCTCCTCGCACCTTGCCCTGAATTACACGGAGTATCGTCGATGTCCTCGACTGCTGACCCCTGGTTCCAGACCCTTTTCGCCGATCGCATTGGCGGTGCCAACTACGGCAAAGGGACCGAAATCTACAAGTTCGAGAAGATCAAGCGGGCCAAGCGGAAAGCTCTTGCCGAACACCCCGAACGCAAACTTCTCGACTTTGGTATCGGCGAGAACGACGACATGGCTCCTGTCGCCGTTCGCGAGGCACTTGGCCGTGAAGCGAACAAGGTCGAAAATCGCGGTTACGCAGACAACGGCATTCAGAATTACAAAGACGCAGCGGCCGAGTTCATGCTCCGCCAGTTTGGTGTGAAGCTCGACCCGGCGACCGAAGTGTGTCACTGCATCGGTTCCAAGCCAGCTTACGCCATGCTCCCGGCGTGCTTCATCAATCCGGGCGATGTGACCCTGATGACAGTTCCCGGCTATCCGGTTGCCGGCACCTGGACCCGCTATCTCGGCGGCGAAGTCCATCGCCTGGCACTCAAGGAAGAGAACGGCTTCTACCCGGATCTCGATGGCATCCCGGCGGAGATCAAAAAGCGCGCGAAGTTACTCGTTATCAACTATCCGAACTCACCAACGGGAGCTGTTGCCACAACGGATTTCTACAAGCGCGTGATCGAGTTTGCCCGCGCACACCAGGTCGTGATTGTGCAGGATGCCGCGCACATCCTGCTGAGTTACAAGGGCGAACCGCTTAGCTTCCTTCAGGTGGATGGGGCGAAGGAGGTGGGGATCGAGGTCCACTCGATGTCCAAGGGCTTCAACATGATTGGCTGGCGGCTGGGGTTTGTGTGTGGGCACCCGAGAATTGTGCAAGCTTATGCCGATGTGAAGGACAACAGCGATTCGGGACAGTTCATGGCGGTTCAGCACGCCGCGGCCCAGGCTCTGCGGACTCCGGAAATCCCCGTGCAGATCCGCGCCAAATACAAGCGGCGACTCGAAAAGCTGGTCGCAGCGCTCAAGGAAGTGGGGTTCCGGTGTACTATGCCGGGCGGAACGTACTTCCTGTACACCAAGGCTCCCGTGGCCGCAGGTGGGCGTTCATTTGGGAACGCCGAAGAGGCCAGCCAATACCTGATCCACGATCAAAGCGTCTGTTGCGTACCCTGGGATGATGCCGGGGCTTTTCTGCGTTTCTCTGTGACTTACATTGCCAAGGATGAGGCGGAAGAAGATCAACTCATGACCGAAACTGTCGCGAGGCTTAAAGGAATGAACTTGCGGTTTGCTTGAGAGAAGATTCGGATACGAATGAAGTGAAATCATTCAAACGCGAATGTGTTTTGAAGGGGAAAACCAAGCACCTCTCGCTCAGTCGAAGGCTGGGCGAGAGGTTTCCCGGATTAATATGAGTGCCGGAGCCATCTTTATCCCTCAAGGGTTCTTCTTGACCTCCAAGACCTTCACCTTTCGTTTTTCCAATTTCACATTCAACCCAGTCTGCGCGGCGATGGCATTCATCACCGCTTCGGGGTTCCTGACTTTGGCCCATTCTTCTTTGGTATTCAACGCGGGATTGTGGAATCGGCATTCCACGCTCTCCGGGGCATTCTCGATCTCACCGAGGGCGACACAGACGCCGATCCAGTCTTCGACAGTCTTGATCGTTTGTTGGAGGCTGCCATTTGATATATTCCCCAATGTGTCTCCCCCCAACTCGGAAGCCAATGCTATCTCGTCCTTCTTCCGTCCTGTCAATGGTTTCGATTCGTACTTCCCGGAAAGTACATAGACATCCCTTTCCACATCGCGAAAGGCCAATGACACTGGTAGTTCGCATTCCTTGCGAAGGATCTTTTCGAGTGCAACAACGACCTTCTCGGGGTCGGCATTTGCCCGCACGACATAATCCCCAGTAACTTTCCGTTCGAGAAGTTCGTCAGCCACTTCGATCTTGGTTTGCTGTTGACCCAGAATTGAAACGAGTGCAACTGTTAGGGTCGTCCCAACGTCGGGCTTGATCATAATTGTCATCAGGAACTGCTTTTCATCTGGCCAGTTATCTTTCCAAGCAAATTTGAGGAATCGCTCCTGGCGATAACTGTCTATCTGCTCCTCTGTCGCATCATCACTTGGTCTAATTATTATCTTGTTGTTTTTATCCGAGTCGCGGAGGTATTCCAGACGGCACTCGGAATATGGTGGTGCGACCCGGCGAATCAACTCGCCATCCTTGAGACCATACACTTTCCGGAACTCTGCTTTCCACGCCGGTTCCTTGGCTGGGGGAACCTCGACCTTTGGAACAGGCACCGGGGGAACCTGGACCACTGGGGTCTGCGCTGTCGGAGCCTGCGATACGATGACCTTCGATTCCGTGGGCAGCGTCGGTCTTTCGTCCGGTGGGATGCTGGCAGATATGGCAGT
>DASZJS010000052.1:0-5777 GCA_035947935.1 Gemmata sp.
GTTCGACAAGGATTACGCTCTGGCCGAGAAAGATTCCAAGGGAAAGAAAGCACTTGCTCAGAAGTTATTCGATGGTGCGCCCAAGCGAAAGACCGCGGCAATGGTGTTCGCCTGTTACGAGGAAGCTCGTCGGCTGGCGTCCGCGGGTGGCGATGTGAAGCTCTCGCTCGCAGCAGTCTCCACACTGAACAAACGATTTCCCAGTCTTCCCCGATCCCTTCTTCAGGACACCCTTAAGCAATTGGCCGCAACCGAGGTTTCCGTGGCCGATGCACCTCCGCTGGCTCAGCTCGCCCGTGAGGAATCTGACCTCGCACTCGACAGAGAAGACTACGATGGGGCACTTGACCTGATCGGGGTTGCCGTCGTCGCCGCAAAGAAGGCCGAAGATCCCGACCTCGCCATTGAAATGCGCGAGTATCGCTCGCGCTTGGAAACTCTCCAGAAAGCCATCATTCTCCTGAAGACCAAACCCAACGATCCCACAGCGAACACCACCCTCGGCACCTACTGGACGTTCGATCGAAAAAGATGGGAAACAGGACTGAAATACCTCGCCAAGGGATCCGACAAGACACTGGCGGAGGCAGCCACGATGGACTTGGCGATACCCAAAACCGCCAATGAACGAACGGCCCTTGCCGACCTTTGGTACAAGCTTTATCGCGACGCAAAGGGAGACCGGAAGATCATGTTCGTCGAGCGAGCGTGGGAGTGGTACTCCGCTGCCATTGCCGTAGCAACAGGCGACGATGACCTCAAACCGACCGAGCGAGCCAAGGAGATTGAGAAGGCATTTCCGAACCTGTTCGATCAGGTCTTCAACGGCCACACCGAAGCAGTCGCCGGGATCGCCATCACACCGGATGGAAAGACCCTGGTTTCAGTTGGGAACGATAACGCCGTTCGGGTCTGGGATGTTGCCGCGGGGAAACTCCTCAAAACACTCGAGGGACACACTTCCTGGGTCGGGAGTGTGGTCATTACACCGGATGGAGCCAAGGCGATCACTGCCGGAGGAGATCGTAGTATCCGCGTGTGGGATCTGAAGACCGGCAGGCAATCCGATATCCTGGAAGGGCATGTGTTGGCGATTCGTGGACTGGCGATCAGCGCGGATGGGCGTTATCTCGTCTCGGGATCGAGCGACAAGACGTGTCGATTATGGGATCTCTCAACGAACAAGGAAATCAAGAAATTCGGCGATGGGAAAGAGTCAATCGAGAGCGTTGCGATAACGCCGGATGGGAACCGGATTCTGGCCGGGAATGAGTCCGGAATGATTACCGTGTACGATGCGAAGAGTGGCAGTGTGGTATCCAAATTCGACAAGCACGGTGTCTCCATCGTGTACGCGATTACCGTCACGAAGGACGGGAAAACGGCGATTTCGGGTGCTCGCGACAAGGAAATCCAGGTTTGGGAAGTCGCCACCGGGAAGCCTTTGAAGACCCTCTCCGGACACACGGAGCAGGTGTATCAGGTGATCTTGAGTCTGGATGAAAAGCAGGTGCTGTCGGTCAGCTACGACAAGACGATTCGCATCTGGGATCTGGCGACCGGCAAGGAGGTGAAGAGGTTCGAGGGACACACGGATGGGGTGCAAGGGGTATGTTACAGTCCGAACGGACGGACAATCTTCTCGGCAAGCTGGGACAAGACCATCCGTAAGTGGCGAGTTCCACCGGTACTAACGGGTCCGACAACTTCCCCGGCGACGAAGAAAATCGATTAGGCGAGCGGAAGATACCTGTAGGACGGCCTTCCCTACGGCATGGTTCAACGAATGGCTATGGTGGGTAACAGATCAGATTATAGGCGTGTTGAGTTGTGTAGCCTCCGGTCGCTGACGCTCCCGGCTCGTCTAAGACCTTCCCCAACAGGAGCGTCATCAGCGGCTAAACTTCTGTTCGAGCTCCTTGAAGTTAGACGGCGGCAGTTTATCTTTCCTGGGCGTTCGCTTCAGCGTGTCGGGATCTACGTCGAAAAGAGTTGTTTCCCATTCGGCCTGGAGCTTTCCTTCAACCATTGAGAACGTGCCTTTGCTATCCCAACTGCCGGGCACATATTTGCCTTTAGGCCCGAGCAGATCCAGATAGCCTGGCACCGTTTCGGTCAACATCAGTTTTCCGTCAACAATTCTCGCCGCTGTAATCAGAATCGCCACTCCTTCGCGACTTGGGGTGTTAAACGTTTTCGAAAGAATACGAAAGGTCCCGGTGAGTTTCTTAGTGCTAACCCGCTCACGAATCTCATAACGGTAGACTGCCGTTCCGATGAGATCGCGACCCGGCAGCATGCGTTTGCCGTTCGCATCCAAATCGTAACGCGTCTCCTTGATTACCATGGTTTCATCAAAATTAAATCCTTGGGGCGTTTCCGTGAAGTTGTTGAACGTCAATTGTTCTTCCTTTTCGCTTTCCATCTTGTTGTCGTCCAATTTGTTCGTCGTCTTGGGCTTGGCAACCGTTTTGTCCATGACGTGGCTCTTGAGGAACTTGCTTACCATCAAGCGGTCGGTTGCTTCAGATTCTGGTTCGCCTGCGCTGACGAGGTCCAACCCGTTCAGGGCGAAACAGAACAGAACGGTGGCTATGAATTGCCCCATCTTCGCGTCTCCATCGACAGTTATCCAGTTAGGGAAAGTGCATTTTCCATGATATTAATTCTGGTTGCCAAACGTGGACAGTCTTGTGGCCGAGAATTGAGCCACGCGCCCGCCCGTTGGGAAGCCGAGCAGGGAAAGTAGAGGATCGGTCAGCCAGTCCAAATCGCGAGTTTGTTTACGGTTGAAGTGATTATTTCTGCAAATGGTCGTGTTCCAAAAGGCCGAAAAAACCTGACAAAGCATGACAAAACCCGACACGCTCAACTCAACACGTCTGGACTGCTGACAGTCTGCCCACGCGTGGCAGAACGCCTGCCCGCGCGTGCACACGTGGGCAGAGCCCAGGACGCATTTCACTTGTTTTTCACTTGCGTGTCTTTGCTCCAGTTTCTTGATCTGATGGGATGGCAACTGATATAATTAGCCGAATCTGCAAACGGAGCTGTCGGACTATCTGGATGAAGATCGGCAACGTAACAGTTCTTGGAGAACTTGGGAAAGGCGCGGGAAGCCGGGTTTACCGGGTTCGCCGCGAAAAGGACTCGTGCGAGTATGCTCTGAAGGTTATTCTGTGCGACAACTCCCGAACGAAGAAATACCTGGAGCAAGCACAGAACGAGTATCTGATCGGGCGTTACCTCGACCATCCCAATCTCATCGAGATTTATTGCCTGGAAACGGATGCGGGATGGTTTTCGGGGCCAAAGAATGCCAAACTTCTGACCCAGTACGCCCCAGGCCGGACGATGGATCGACTTCCACTCCTGCCGATACCCCGACTCCTGCGGGTTTTTGAACAGATCGCGTCCGCAGTGGCTCACATGCACACACGGGGAGTCATTCACGCCGATCTCAAGCCGAACAACCTGATTCTCGGCTCCGGCACCGATGTCAAGGTAATCGACTTTGGCATCGCTCAACTCCGAGGCGAGCAGAAGGACCACATCCACGCCACGCGCGAGTTTATGGCCCCCGAGACGGGCACTCACAAGCTCATTAACGAACGAACCGATATTTACAGCTTCGGTGCAACCATGTTCCGACTGGCAACGCTTCGCGCACCGCCCCCAGCCCTCACAGCGGCTGTGATGGGTGAACAGGAATTCGAGCGGCGATATCAATCGGCAAATACCCTCAACCCACGGATACCGACTGAGTTGTCGGATCTGATTGGGGCGTGTCTGAACTATCGCCCGGATCGTCGCCCGGCGAGTATGGAAGAGGTTCGGGAAGTGTTGGTAAAACTGGCTCGTGCCAGCGACTATACACCGGGGGATGAAGGATAGTAGCAGGCACACTCTGCGTGCCTGCTACTTTGAAGGGCCACACGATCACTTTCCGGTACGGAAAGTGGCGAGCTTATCGTCGATGCGTTGGACCAGGCTTGAGGGAAGCGGAGCATAACGCATATCCGCCAGGTGTGCCTGTCCTTCGTGGACGGCCCAACGTAGAAACTTGACCAGTTCCTTCCCTTTCGCGCCAGGCTGATTCATATACACAACCACCCAGGTCGATCCCGCGATGGGGTAAGAGTCATCGCCCGGCGGGTCCGTCAGCGTGTAGCGCAAATCGTCGCGAATCTTCTGGAGTGATGCGTTCGCTGCTGCGGTCACGCTATCCAGGCTCGGATCGACGTAACCGCCAGCCGAATTCTTCACCTGGGCGAATTTCAGGTTCCGTTCCAGGGCGAAGGACAGTTCCACGTAGCCGATCGCTCCGACCTTCCGGGAGACCGCCTTCGCCATGCCATCGCTTTTCTCCGCGTCTTCACCAACAGGCCATTTCACTGTGTTCCCTCGCCCCGCCTTCATATCCCATTCGAGGCTCACCTTGCTCAAGTAATCGGTCCAAATGGAAGTGGTTCCGCTGCTATCGGATCGGCGGATCACCGCGATGTCCCGATCCGGGAGAATCACACCGGGGTTACTCGCCTTGATGGATTCGTGGTTCCACTTCTGGATCTTGCCCAGGTAAATGTCGGCCAGGACCGGCCCGGTGAAGCGGAGCTGTTTGGACACTTCCGGCAAGTTGTAGATGGCAACTACTGCTCCCATTACGAGAGGGAGGTGGATGACATCGCCGTTCGTGGACTGGGCCTTGGCAAGTTGTGCTTCGGTCATGTAAGCATCGGTACAACCGAAATCGAGAACCTTGTCGATCATGTTCTCAACTCCACGACCCGAGCCAATCCCATCGTACTTGATTTTCACGCCAGTCTGCTGCTCGTAGAGTTCGGCCCAATATTCCATAGCGGGCTTGATGGCCGTTGAACCGCTGCCCGTGATTATCGCACTGGATGAAGGGGGAGTGCCGGAAGGTCCAGAACCCGATGAGTTAGAGGGAGGTGTATTGTGCCGGCCCGCGAGAGTCGGCCACCACCAGATCAACCCGGTCAGAAGAATAATGAGACCCGCGCCGGTGCCGATCAGGACTGGCCTGACGGATCGGGCGGACCCTGAAGTGTTCGGATTGGTTGCCTGTTGTTCGGCGTTACCCGGCAGTGGGGCAGTTGGGTCGGGTAATGCGGGGGGAGCCACGGGAACGGTCGATCGTTTCTCGGGGGGTTTTCGGAAGGTGGGTTCCTCAGTTGCGAGTGGGGTCTCTCCATTGGGATCGGTGGCATCTGGCGACAGGGGGAAATCCCATCGAGCCAAACTCCCTTGACCCGACCCCGCGATTGCCGACCCCGGACCGAGAGCCAGACCCAGCCGATAAGCCGAGGGGGGAAGCCGCGGCATCTCGGACGTCGCGGGCGGAGGGATTGGACTCCGAGTCCAGGGGGCGAGGGCCGCAACGACCTCCGCTGGCGTCTGATACCGCGCGTCTGGCTTTTTTGCCATCATGCGGACCAACACGGCAGCCACCCCTCGCGGTACATCCGAACGAACGGAAGTGATTGGGTTGGGATCGTGGAGTTGATGGGCGATCAGCTTGTTGGCAGTTGAATCCCCCTCGAAGGGAGGTCGCCCCGCCAGCAGGTAGTAAAAGGTGGCACCCAGGCTGTAGATGTCCGAGCGAATATCCAATACGGGGCTGTTGAGCGCCTGTTCGGGCGACATGTAATCCACGGTCCCGACGATTGACTGGTCATTGTATCGTGCAGTGACGCTGTTGTTGCGAGAGGCATCTCGGAGAAAACGCGCCAATCCGAGGTCGAGCATCTTCACGA
>DASZJS010000053.1:0-7096 GCA_035947935.1 Gemmata sp.
TCCCCCTCCATAAGTGGCGGGGTCGATAATTGGTATTTGCGATGGCGGCTCATGATTTCTGCACAATCGTGAGGAATTCAGTTGCCAGAGACTTGCGACGCGGTGGCTTGGTCGCTTTCAAGAAGATGTAGTGACGCCAGACGTCCACAGAAGATATTAACGATGTGCTTGTAACGAACACAAGCCGGAGGCTAACCTCCGGCTTGTGTTCATTCATTCAAAAAACTCGCCTTATTTCTTCGCGCCGGATTGAAGAGCGACGACGAGAACCTGGATCTTGGCTTCGATCCCGTAACCGAGTGACAGCGGAACTTCGGTGAGCGTATTGGCTTCCTTGATGTGATTCTCCAGCTTCACCATATCGATCTCGACCAGCAGATTCTTACCCTTGAGGGTCTTGCTGATCTCGGTCGGCCCGATCGAGCCGTAGAGGTGCCCTTCCTCGGTCGCGTTCGCTTCGATCGTCACGGCCGGGAGGCGGGAGAGTTGTTCGGCCAGAACCTTGAGATCCGCGACCTTCGCCTCGCGGGCTTTCTGCACCTTGATTTTGTATTGCTCAAGCGTGCGCAGGTTCTCGATGGTGGGGATAACAGCTTGGCCGTAGGGAAGGAGATAGTTTCGGGCGTAGCCGGGTTTTACCTCGACGAGATCGCCCTGCTTGCCAACGTGAACGAGGTCGTTCACCAGCACGACCATCGTGCCGCCGTGCGGTCCTTTCTTGACCTGTCGCCGCTGCTTCACTTTTTTGGTAGGGAGCTTCTTGCCTGTCGGCTTCTCGCTCTTGGTTTCAGGCTTTTTCGCTGTCTTCGCCATGACTCGGTCCCGTGTTGGTGCGTCTGTTGGTCACTTCAACCCCTGCCTGATGGCAGGGGCTTCGCGACAAAAAAATCATCTGCGACTCGCCCACCGCGAAACCATTTCCGCGATCAGAAGGGGATTGGGTCGTCGCCACCGCTCGGTTCGCCGCCACCGAACTCATCACCACCGCCATCGTCCGGGGATGGTGCGGAATGTGTGGGCCGACCAGCAGCGGGTCTTCCCCCAGCGCTGCCCATTGGTCGCCCACCGGCTCCTTCGCTGCCATCCGCATTCCGACTACCCAGAAACTCGATGTTCTCAACCACCACTTTATGCTTGGAGCGTTTCTGGTTTGTTGTCTTGTCCATCCACTCATCCAGTTGCAGTCGGCCCTCGATGTATAGCTGGTCGCCCTGCTTGGCATACTGCTGGATGAGGCTCACCAAGTCACGCTTGGTATCGGGGCGGTGGAACGCCTCGCAGTCGATGTACAACAGGTTTGGGTCTGGTTCCCAGTTGCCGGTTGTCGGGTTTTTTCGGCTCCGACCCACAGCGAAGCGGAATTTGATTACCCGGCTTCCGCTGTTTGGAAGCGTTCGTGGTTCTTCGGGGTTGGCCGTCAAGCGGCCAATCAACATCACCTTGTTCAGTGTCGCCATGTGCGACCTCCGCTCAGACCTGCCCCCTCTGGGATTGAAATTCGGCTCGGGGTAAACAAAGTTATGGGCAGTGTCCAGGATAGAGGTTAAACGATCGCTTGTATCTCGTGCAAGGTCCGTAAGTAGAAGATTTTCGGTGTTGAGCTATTCAACTCCGGTCGCTGACGCTCCCGGCTCGCCAAAAACTCCGTTAGCGTATAACACCTCTCCTTTTGAGATCACTCAGGCTTATCGGCCATCTCAGATCGCCTCGGGCGTCGACCACCGCCGCCACCGCCACCACTTTCGCGGGGTGGTCCTCCACCCATGTGATCGCCATCCAGACCCATCATCCCATCGCCCAGAGATGAGCCCGACCCGGCTTCATCCTGCATACCGCGCACTGCGAAGCCATTGCCGGCGTCGTCGCGGGCGATCCCCATGATGGTATCGTGCCATTTCGGGTCGATCTTCAGCGTGAGTTGTCGAAGGATCAACCCTTCGGCCAGGGCGAAGTCGCGTTCCAGAGCCGCCTGGTGCGTGCTTTCCATCGTGTAGTAGATGATGTGGAACGCACCCTTTTTCTGCTTACTGATCGGGTACGACAGCTTGTGGTTGTAGTCCCACGGGCGGCTGACAACCACCTGTCCACCATGCCGTTCGAGCAGGTGGTGGATTTGCTGCTTGGTGCCCTCCGCATCGGATGACACCTTGTTCGAGTCGAGCAGGAACATCGTTTCGTAAGTGACTACTGGCATCGCAATCTCCATAGTCCTTGGTCATCAGTCCATGGTCCTTGGTATTTCGAGAAACCCAACGACGACGGACTACTGACTATTCGACTGGTTTCGCCTGGCTCTTATCTTGTGGCTTCGACTTTTCCTTTTTCGCTTTATCTTTTTCGTTGTTTGGATCTTCGGACCCGTTGAAGCGGTTCATACAGGCTTCGACACCCTGACGAACCCATACGAGTACGGCCTGTGCGGCATTGGCAATCGCTTCCTCGGTCGCAGCTCGTTCGCCGGGCTTGAACTTCGACAGAACGAAATCCACCGCATCGCCCGGAGTTGGCTGTCCGACGCCGATTCGAAGTCGGGCGTAGGCATCCGTGCCGAGTTGCTCCTGGATATTCCGAAGCCCGTTCTGCCCGCCGTGACTTCCCTTCGTCCGAACGCGTAGTTTGCCGAGCGGCAGGTTAAAGTCATCGCACACTATCAAAACCTGTTCGACCGGCAGTTTGTAGAAGTCGAGAATCGCCCGCACAGCCCGCCCGCTCAGGTTCATGAATGTCAGGGGCTTGACCAGCAGAATCGTCTCCTCGCCCTCTTTCATTTCTGCAACGGACGCCTCGAATTTTTCCCGGAATGGCGAACGTCCAGCGAGGTAGTCGATGACTTCAAACCCGATGTTGTGTCGGGTGCCGGTGTACTTCGTCCCAGGATTGCCAAGGCCAACGATGATTTTCATGGCATCCTTGGTGGTTGTTGATTGTTTGTTGTGAGTTGGGAATGGATGGAGGTGAATCGCTTTCCGAATTCACCCGACTTCCTCTCAACAATCAACAACCCACCACCCACAACTGATCACTCCTCTTCCGCCTCTTCCACCTTCTTTCCACCCTTGATCACTTCGGGTTCGACCCCGGTGACACCAGGAACCACTGGGGCTGCCACGACGGCTTCCACGCCCGGCAGCTTGAGCTGCACGACGACGGCCTCGGCAGCCTCCAGCACCCGCACGCCCTCGGGGAGCGTCAGCTCCTTGACATGGATCGGGTGACCGAGTGTGAGGTTCGTGATGTCGATCCGGATCGCCTCGGGAATCGAGCCAAGGGGGCACTCGATGTGAAGGGTGTGAAGCGGTTGATCGAGAACCCCGCCACCCGTGACCTTGGGGGCATTCCGGAGTTCGACGGGCACCGTCACCTTGACCTTCTCACTTGCCGATTTCCGCTCGAAATCGACGTGCATCATCTGCTTGCCAAACGGGTCCCACTGGACCTCGCGAATGAGAACCGTTTCCGCGGTTCCATTCATGTCGAGGGCAAGCATCCGGACGTGAAGAACGCGGATGGCCCGGTCGAGTTCCTCTGCCGAGACAGCGATGGTTGCGTTCTCTTTTTTGTGCCCGTAGACGATCGCGGGGACGAGGCCTTCCTTGCGGAGCTTGGCGGTGGCTCGGGAACCTTTCCCGGTACGTGGCTGGACCTTGAGTGTGACAGATTCCGACATGGTGCCCTCATGGACCCGGTTACCCTCGCGGGGATGTGCCCCACTACTCTCACCAGACCCAACAGAAACGAAAGAGAGCGGCCCGTTTGTGGGCCGCCTCTGGCCGTTTTGGCAATGCAATGAGTAATTATGGTGGGTGGGCGAGTGACCGACAAGGGCGCGCGGGAAAAACCGACTCATTCCTTGTTCCGAACACAAACTATACTTCGCGCGGTTTGTTCTGATACAAGCCCGAAGCGCCAGTTTTGAAGTTGCGCTTTTATGGTTGTTATGCGAAAAGCCCGATACAAGCCCGAAGCGCCAGCGAGGGAAAAGCTATCCCTCGCTGGCGCTTCGGGCTTGTGGGGATGGTGCTTCCGCACCTCGGTTTCAACTGTGAACCTTTGGGCTTGAGCCATAAGCGCAACTTCAAAACTGGAGATTCGGGCTTATGGCAGAGTTGCCCGCGTCAAACGTAATCAGGTTTCGCCCCCGGACTGGGCGGTTCATGGCTTCAGCGGAGCATTTCCCTCTTTCTGCTTGCGCTGATCCTCAAGTTTCCGCTGAAGCTTTTGCAGTTCGATTAACTCTTTCAGCTTCAGGGGTTCATCCTTCAATAAAGATTCGGCTCTCGCTCTCGCTTCACTGTGGTATTGGTCCCGCTTTTCCTCGGCGGCTTTCAAGTCCCTCCGGATCTTGAGCAATTGTGGCGAGTCAGGCAGAAACACGGCTTCGGCGTCCATGAGAGCCTTACGTGCCCGGGTAACAGCCGCCTCAAGTTCGTTAAAGATGGGGTCACGTTTGATTTCCTCAAGTGTCTGAAGTCGGAGTTGTTCCACAAGAGCCCTCCTTTCTTCCAACAAGGCCTTCTCTTTCTGGCGATCAGAAACGGAGTCAGCGACCGTGCCATTATTCTCCTTTCTGGCAATGACGACATCCTTGAACCCGGCGGCCTTGCACATCTCGACCGTTGAAATCAACAGATCGTATGGCATATCCGCTCGAGCAGTAATCCGCAGTTCCTTGGGTCCGGTAGCATCCTTCATTGTGCGGGCCAGATATCGACCGAACACTTCCGCGTTCGTGAAAGCGATCGTGCCGATGGATTTCCCATCCGAACCGAACTCCGTCACTTGAAACGGCCACATTGCATCCTTGGTGCCAATAGTCAGTTGTAGGTACGCTCCTGATGCCTTGCCCGCAGTCGGACCTTTCGCATCGGGGGTCTTTTGCTTCTCTTTCTCATTCTGGAGCATGACAATGGATGTCTTGATTACCAGGATTCTCTCTTTCAGAGCTTCGGATTTCCTTGCGTATTGCGCCTGAGCCACCAGAGCTTCCGCTTGCGCTCGCTCTGCCTCGGCTTGTGCCTTCGCCAACTGCACTTTCAGGTCTTCCAGTCTCTTGTCGGTATCTTCCGGGTGATCGCGGCTTGCGCCCCGAATGACGAGCGCCTGAGCGGGCGGGTAGTAGCCGAGTGGGGAGACGGCATCTTCCGGAAAGACGCGGGTAACCTTCTCTTCCAGTCTCTTTTCAAAGGTTGTGATCTCGATGTAGTCTGGGCGGACGATGAAAGTGGCACCCACGGAGGTCAGGATGAGATCGAGGAACACATTGAGCTTCAAACCGTTCAGCTTCTTCATCGTTGATCCCACTTGTAGCTTCTTCTCCTTGATGTTTGTGATCTTCTCGGCCTTGAAAGCCTCTTCCATGATCACGAAGGTGATGTCGTACTTCTTGGAAAGCAGGGTGAGCAACTCGCCCAGTGTCATCTCGTTGACATTCTCATCAATCTGCACTTCCTGGCTCTCAAGCTTGTCCTTCAAGTCCTTCAGAGCCCGGCTCGCTTGCACAGCCTGGATCTTCTTCGCCTTCTGAGCCTTGAGTGCTTGCAGGGTTAAGAGATCGAGTTGGTTTGGTGCAACCGCAATCCTTTTTTCCAGTTCGGCGATCGTCGCATCGATGTCCGGATCAGCAGCGTACTCGGCATTCGCCACAGGCTGTGGACCGGCGACCTTGTCCTCGCCTCCCGATGCGGGCGAAAGTTGATGGGTACTCACGCCGATCCCGACACCAAAGGCAAACACTGCGAACAGAGCAACCGTCGCGGCAGTCGCTTTCTTCACCCAGAACATATGGATTACCCCTTCAACAAGTTGGGAGATGGTCGAAGACAGAACGGAAGCCGCTACCGCTGCGGTTTGCAGCGATATGGCCGCACGTACAACCGAATCCGAGAGTCCGACTGGAACTGCCACCGCTGCGATCCCCAATGCCTTCATTGGGTCGATTCCGCGGAGTTTGTGACGCAGTTGCGTCAGTCCACGCGAGAGCCAGGACGAAAGGGTTCGCTCGGCACACCCGAGTTGGGCTGCCGCGTCCGCGCGCGAGAAACCGAGCAGGTGACAGAGGACAATGGAGGAACGGAACTTTTCGGGCAAGGACAGCAGAGCGGCATCGAGATCCAAAGACAGGTCAACATTGGCAGTGCGGCTGGTGAGTTGTTCGGGGAGCGTTACCCGTTTGGCAAGTTGTCGTGCGTTCCGCCGACGAACATTTCGCGCGGTCCACACGGCAACGCGATGCAGCCACGGACCGATGGATGGGAACGTAACCAGCCGGTTCCCACGCTGGACCAGCACCATGAACGCGGTCTGGAAAGCATCCTCGGCATCGGAGCGATCGGGCAACGCCCGCCGACACACGCCCCACACCATCGGACCATGCCGACGGACGAGTTCCGCAAAATCGGCTTCTGCCTTCCGGGTCAAAAAACCGGCAAGCAGATCGCCATCAGTGCGATGGTTGGCTACGGTCGAAAGGTAGCGGACGAGTTGGGTGGTGAAACCTCGCATACCCTTATCATGTCGCAACCCCGCTCAGTCACGCATTAAAAATCCACCTTGTGCACTTCACGCCGCGGCGTCCTCATTGTGAGCCTGGAGCCGGTGGGCACCACAAATGCCCCGTTTGGAAGATCGAATAAACTCGACGAGTTCGCGGATGGCTGGGAATTGACCGAGTTCGGCCTCGATGCGCAGCAAGGCACCGGAGATTGTGAGCCGTTCCTTGTAAATCATGGCAAATGCCCGACGAACCGCCTGGATTTCGACAGAAGGGATGCCCGCTCGTCGCATTCCAATCGTGTTTACGCCGCAAACCCAGTTGACTTCCTGCATGATCCAGAATGGGGGAATATCCTTGCTGCTGGCAGATGCTCCACTCAGGAGACTGAGCCGACCGACCCGGCAAAACTGGTGAACGGCAGAATTCCCACTGATCAGAGCGCGGTCTCCAACCTCGACGTGACCTCCAATCACCGCCGAGTTCGCAAAGATGCACTCGTTTCCCACCCGACAGTCGTGAGCGACGTGGCTTCCCGCCATGAACAGGTTCCGGTTTCCCACGCGCGTCACACCGGTGCCGGGGCCAGTTCCGACTGGCATTGCA